>CBDVBE010000233.1:0-10348 GCA_965372145.1 uncultured bacterium
TTACAATTTTAGTGTATATAAAAATACAATCCGTTTATCTATATTAAGACATAACTATTGATTGTGCTGAATTTTTTTCTGCTATTTCCTAGTAAGAATTTACCAGAGATATTAGAGTACTTAATTACATATATAATATATTCCTCGCCCTATGTAAATGGTGGATATTGGATCTGCAAACCCTGACGATGCAAAATGATCGAAAAATTCTCCTACTATTTCAGATCGGCGTAAAATACTTACTCCCAAACATTTGCACACCTCTTACCATTGAAAAGAGAGCCCCGGGGGATGTATATTAATTTTAAAAGTTTTTCACCAGCAGATTGTTTAATCATATTATTATGACTATTTTTTCTCACGCTTGTAATTACCTGAAGACCTCTTTGCTTACCTGTACGTGCGTATTATTATTTACTTTACCCGCTATCGGGAGTGTATCCTTTGATATCCCGGAAGACCATGAAGCTTTACCGTTTCTTGACAGCCTCTACACCCAGATTATGAAACTGGATAAAATCGTCAAACAGAATGAAAAAAGGTACCTTACCGACCCCCTTGTTTTACGGCAAAAGAAGTTTGCAGCCAAGGAAGAGTATTATGATATGCTCGTAGAGGCTCAGGCGATTAAGCAGACAACGCTCGTGGCATTTTACAAACAGTTGAAGCGGTACTATGAAACACGCATGATTTACTTTGAAAAACTGCTGTCAATTCTAAAAGGGGATGACCGTGTTCCCTGTTTTGCGCTCTATCGGCAGGCCCGGGATAATTATGGTGCTATTCAGCAGGCAATCCTCAAGTACACTCCGCAGGAATTCAATTTAGGTGATGAGTAAATCCTGACAGAAGTTAAAGGTTGAAAATTTCCAGTCCGATGTGAGGAGCTATAAAGTTAAAATCATTATCTTGGTGGACACGGAATTGATTTGCGGTACGCTTTCATATTACTAACCCATCAACTTCAACGACAGGTTATGAAAACCATTGAGAATTCTATTCCCGCACGCGCACCTTATTTTCATCTAATATCCAAAGACGCTGCTTTAAAACTTCAGTTGACAGTAAGGGCATAAGTCGTTGTGCGAACGTCATGACTGTTAGTTTATCCTGTCGCTGTAATCGCAACACAATGAGTCCGGAATACTTATTGGGAGGATAGGCACGAATATCTGAAAAGTCCAGGTCAAGAGTGATTAATACTCGGTCTTCATTCCGGCATATTCGTGCTAGATTAGAATCAGAACTCCCCGCAAGACCTTCCTCATCCACTGTCATTGCGTCATGGCCTTCATTTCGAAGTAGAAGGGCAACCCTCAACAGGCAGATTCTCATCAATTTTAAACCGCAACAAACACCTCCTTATGCAGCTGGCAGAGCTATGATACGTTCACGAGCAAGTTCAGCTGCGTAAGATATGCAGGCTTGGATATCCTCACGAGTTATTGAGGGATAGCTCTTTAAAATTTTATCCTCTGATATGCCAGCAGCAAGGTTATCTAAAATTACGGATACCATGATCCTTGTCCCTTTCACACATGCTTGCCCATGACATACGGACGAATCAACTATAATATGATCTCGCCAATCCATACAGAACTCCTTTAAAAACTATTTCTACTGTTTGTACCTTTCGTACGGACTAAAAGACACTTACTGCAATATTCTATTGTGTCACAAAACCTTTGGATTGTCAAATGTTTTTCGTGTCCTATAACAATTAAAGGTTCTGTATATCTTAATATAATTTACTATCTCTAAAAAAATAACACTGTAATTGAGTAGGTGAACTTTAAACAGGTGACTTTTTTTAATAAGTAATTGGTTTTTATCATTCTGTATTCTGTTTTCTTACCACTGTTTTTATGATAAAGGATCCTCACCCCGCAACTTTATCCTTACTATAGAGTATTGGGAGTGGTAAGAACAAAGGGTGGGGAGAGGGGTGAGGATTTGTCTTTTTCTTTTTCTATATTTCCTTACTGGTATTAAGGTTATTCAGTTATTTAATAAACCCTCACCCTTTATTTCCTGCTCTCATCACCTTGGGGGGGGGTAAAGGATCACAGGTTCCAGGATGAGGGTTTTTTCTACTCTTTAACACCGACGACAATACTTTTTGCCGGCAGATCCCACTTGAATTTTCCTTTATAGTAAAAAGTGCACGGCATGACTGCTACATAACCGGACGAGCCCACATGCCTGCCCAGTTCATTGCGACCATCCCAGATATACACCAGCCGTGTGCGCGCCTTATCAAATCCCAATTTCCGGTTAACGATAATCGGATTACCAACAGCATCAAAAATTGATATTTTCCCGGAAAGACTGTCATCCACAGTAACCTTTGTCGTATCATCAGGCCTCAGGGTTATAATCGTTACCCCTCTATGCGTGCCATTACCGACTGCTGTATTGTTGAGGACCTCCTCAAGCTCGGCTATTTCATAGAAATTTGCCGGCATCGAATACTCATTATCTACTCTATAGATCAATGCCTCCGGTATGAGATCATACTTATCCGGGATTATATTCACGGCGATCTCAACACGTCTGTTCTTTTTATTATCCTGATTATTATCGAGCACATCATACACATTAGCCTCATATATCCAGTAAATTCTAATTGAATCGCCATTCTCGATTGCAGATGCACCTTCAATCGATAGTACCTCAAAAACGCCCCTGTTTGCACTTTGACCCAGTACACGCAATATTGCAAAAAACTCGCTGCCGTTACCAAGGTTATAAAATTCGAATGGTTTATCAGGTGTTACAGCCTCAACATTTTCCGAAAAGATAATAGTTAGCTCATCGCGAGCCCCGGTCTTGAGCGAATCTACATAACTTGCTTTCATGATAATCGGCGCAATTGAATCACGAATGGATGCCTCGGAGGCAATCACTGATTCTCCATCAGTAAAAACCTGGTCCTTTGTTATCACCACAACATCCCTGTCGTCTACCATGGTCAGCTCAACACCGCTCTTCTCTTGAACGTCAACGGCAATGCCGCCGGTTGAGTAGTGATAACTGTTTGTGGTTAAGGCACGGTGGGACGGCAGTTCTATAAGCCCCATGAGGTCATCGACGTGGTCCGCCACCTTCTTACCGGTAATTTTAATAAAGACGCTATCCACAAAACCGTCCGCAGTGTTATCAAAGTAGACTCCCCACTCGACTTTCATTCCCTTTTCAACGACCGTGACATTGATCTCCCGGCGAATATTGTTCCCGTTATCCTGATCGTTGCCTAACCCATCGTTTACGTTGCTGTCATAGATCCAGTGGATCCGAATTGAGTCACCGTCCATAATGCGTGACACCCCGTCAAGGGAAAGCACTTCAAACACTCCTGATGCACCGGATTGAGAAATCACGCCAAGTGTCCCGTCATAGGTTTTATCATCAGCGATACTGTAAAATTTGAAAGGTTTTTCACGGGTAATCGATTCAACATTCTCCGAGAACGTCACAGTCAGTTCATCACGCGCGCCGGCGAGAGCCGAGTCCTGCAGGTCAGCGGTCATGATGACCGGTGCCATGGAGTCAATGATGTCCACTTCCGAGGAGAGCAGCACCACGTCAGGATCCAGCTCAACCGAATCCACTGCAATAACGTCCTCATCGGTGCAGTAGGTCAGAGTTGACGCAGCATTTTCCGTCACATCCACTGCGATACCGCCAGTTACCACGCTGTACCCGCCGATGGAAAAGTTACGATGGGCAGGCAGGGTGATATTATCCATTATGTCCTTAGCATAGGTATCAACATCCTTACCCGAAATTCCAAGGTACAGGCTGTCAACATGACCGTCTGCGCTGTTGTCAAAGTAGATTGCCTTGGTGAGCATATAGGCCTCAACACCATCATAGATCCTGCCCATGCGCAGCGTGTCAAGCGGCAGTTTCCCGTTACGGAATATTGCAATAATACTGTCGCCATCGATATGCTGCAAGATACCGTCGCCGGTGGAGACGGTTTCTACTTCCCGCGGTATATTGCACGACCAGTAACTCCCCTGATCAGTCAGACTGTACTCTTCAACATCACCGCCAATGAGACTGCGGAGTTCAAACTGAAGAGTGTCCATTACATCACCATATTCGTATAACGTATCCACCTCTTTATAGGAGAACCTGAGTTCAATTTCATCCATCACTTCTGTTATGAATTCGTCCTCCTCAATTTCATCGCCGTTATAGTAGAAGGCCAGGTCCCGGTCCCACCAGCATAATCTGATGGAGTCGGAAAGAGAATCACCGTCATCAACACATACGGTATAATCAACATAGACTGTCGAATCATATTCTGCGATGGTAACAGTATCACCATTACTTGCTATTGAATCTTTTGTAATGTGATAATCTATTTCATAATGAAAATCCGTATACTTCTTAAGAGGGAAAAGATCTTCAAAGCAAAAACCCTCTTCGGTAATCTTTATTCCTGTCAATCCGTTTATATACACTGAATCATTTGAAATAAATGTTGTCATGGAGGTGATTATCTGAGAAAGAATATCATCAACAATCAGTTTTATCAATATTTCTTTATCCATTTCCATATTCCAGGCATTTGACATTGTATTCGATGTTGAGAATCCATTTGTCTGTACATTGGCATTAAATTGTTGTAATTCCTGCCATGAGTTAGATGATGGATTATAAAAGATAGTGAACGTAGTAGGTGTGTTAAGTGCCTGAGTATATTCCGTTCCCGTTGTTGCTCCTCCATCAGAAAAGAAAATGATAAATTGTTTATCGTTGGAATGTGGAGAAGTCGTCTCCATCGCATGCTTTGTTCCTGTAAATCCCTCATTTATGCCGGTTAATCCATTTTGACTGGCATCAGCCCAATATGCCGGATATATCCCCCATGGATTAATATATTGTGTCCTAAAATAGAGTTTCAGGACATCAATACCCGCCTTTGTATAATCATATTGTTCAGCCACATCATTGCTGAGGAATTTAAGACGGACGTAGTGACCATTATACATCTGATCTAATTGTAATAAAGGTATGACACCATGTTTCTCGCCAGGAGTATCAATAAACACTGGGTCATGACTGGGATTAAACCATAAATTTGTTCCGAAATATGTTAAACCGACATATACTTTTGGATTCTTCTTATAAATAGTATCAATTACAGCACTCATCACATCAAATCTTTCTGCATCAGGATCAGTACCACTACTGCCGGCGTTGCTTCCGGAAACATCCACAAGAAACATTATTGAGCAGGCATTCCCGACAACAATAAGGTCCCCCGGATCACCAATCCTTACATATTCTGACATGGCAACAGTCCGTACCGGTACAAAAATAGTATCCCCATCCAACAACTCAGGTAAACCCAGGTATTCGAATTTACATACTTCCTCTGTGAATACATGGGTAACAAAAAAGATTGCTACAAGAAACAACATTCTACTTACATTCCGCATGGTAACCTTTTTTTTCGGTGAAAAATTCATATCCATAATCCTTACTATTAATTAGTATCTGTTAAATTTAGCTATGTGTATGAATGTCATTCCGGCATGCTTTTAGCCGGAATCCAGCTTTTTGAATGTTTCAGGGCCTGGATTCCCGCCTAAAACACGCGGGAATGACGATCATTTGTCAATTGTTAACAGAAACTAATTAGTATCTATTTTCTTAACACCCACAAAAACGTGTTTTGCCGGCAGGTCCCAATTATATTTTCCCCGGTGGTAAAATGTACACGGCATCATTGCCACATAACTTACCCGGCCGACTTTCCTGCCCTGCTCACTGCGGCCATCCCAGATATACACCAGCCGCGTACGTTCATTTGATTGATCAGGGGTAAGTGATAAAATCCCATTTTTAACAAGGATGGGAATAGGTGAATCCGCTGCTGATATTTTCTGATTAATTGGCGTGCCGGTAATTGCGAAGGTCCCCTGCGCACCGGTGGTAACAGTAATATTTTCACTCACCAATAGAACGGCAGCCTGCCCCAGAGGATTATTTTCACTATCCAGCACTTTGCCGGATAATGAAATATTCCGGCAATACGAAGTGAAAAGACAGGAAAAAATGGTAATGAATATACCTGCTATCGTACCTCTATAAACCCCCACTACGCCCCCTCCTATATACTGCTGTTATTAGCAGCACCACCTTATGTTGATACTTTTTTCGCTCTATGCCCCGTTACCTTTAAAAAATCCCGCTTCCCCCTATTCTTCAATTTCTTCTTTCATTGGAATCGTTACGTTCCTGACAGCCGTGGTCCCATCTGAGTAGGTAATCTCTATTCTGCCGCAATAGGCCCCTTCCCCCACGTTTCTATCATTGTAGTTTTTATCCACCCAGTGTATGACGATCAGATTATTCGGCCCTAACTGTAACGGTTTTATTGCAACAAGATCGTTCTTATCATCATAGCCGTCACATGAAGCGAGTTCATTGCCAACAGGATCATATATCTTAATCCGACAGGAAACTAATTCAAGAATATGCATGGGGACACGGATATCCGGTTCAAGAAGGATGTACGTGCTTTTTTCAACATCAGTAAAAAGGTTCAGTTCAGGATAGTTATTTTTCTCCGGTCCGAGGACATGGGGAATTAATTCAAAACCAGGATATTTAATAATTAATTCCACCCGTTTATTATCCTTAACCTCCTGGGCATTGCCTAAATCATCCTGTACATTTTCCTGCGAATTAATCCATATGCTGTCACCTTCTACCGGAATAGTCACTCCCACTATACTGGTAACTACAAATTTTGCTCTATTCGCATTTTTACTCGCCTGGATCAATTCTAAATGGTACCGGGTATCATCCTGTGTCTTTAACAAAAACGGCTTTGTCGAAGAGATATCATTGACGTTTTCGGAAAATATGATTTCAAGAGAATCCTGATCCACCCGCTTTTGGTATTCAAATTTTGAAAGTTTATAGGTTGCTTTAACAATAACCGGCCCTGCCTTATCATCAACATCATAGGTGGCTTTTCCGCCCGTTTCAACATAGGTGAGATTCAAGGCCATATCACCATAGGTCCTGTCAACAATTTGCGTGGTTGTACCAAAAACACCATTCAAATCCAGCACGACATTCGTTTTCGAATTTAGCTCATATTGTGGAGTGACATCACTCGCAGACACCCCAATACCAACCCACTCAACACCAAAGGTGACAGCATCAAGATCTGCGACGGTATCCACGAACTCCACACGTACCCTGTCAACAATCCCGTCACCGTTGACGTCATAATAATACGCATTCTTCACCGGCACATTGCCGTCAATAAATTTGAGAGGTACCGGCGGGTTGTCTTTGTGCGCTTTGTTTGCTACTTTATCAGAGACAGTACCGGTGTGCAGGATTTTTAAACTGTCACCGGGAGCCGGGGCATCAGCACCGAGGTCGGTCACGGCAAACTGAATATAATCCTCGTTGCCAAGGTCCGTTACCGGATCAATGGGTCCAATATTAATCTCTCTCCCGCCACTCCCCTTGATCAGGACAAACGCATTACCGGCAATAGCCGAAACATTTACCGCTTCGGATATACGGACAAAAAAGGTGTCATTACCCGGTATGTATCTTCGTAAAACACTTGCCTCTTCGAGAATCGGCCCGATACCGTCAGTAAGATCCGCTGAGCGGGAAATATCCGTACCAAGGGAATCGATCGTCACGGTTATCGAACTCGTACCATAGGTCCACACCGGAGCTGTCGCACCCGGTGGATAGGAAAATGCTATAGTATTGCCGTTATACAGGTTATTACTGCTGATCGTTTCCGAGTAATTTACCTGATTCTGCGGCCAGGAGAAGTCAGCTTTTTCAGCAGTCATGGAATCGATAAAATACCCATCGAATGTCATACAGATGCTGTCGCCGATACCGTTGCCGTCCTGATCGTAGATAACGGCTTTACTGATCTGCGGCCATGAATCGAGGTTGCCGCCCACGAATTTAAAGGGAACCGGTGGATTATCCTTATGCGCCTTGTTGTTTACCTTGTCAATAACCGGACCGGTATGCAGGATTTTCAAGCTGTCACCGAGGGCAGGGGCATCTGCACCCAAATCTATTATAAGAAACTCAATAAAGGATTCACTGCCGAGGTCCAGTACCGTACCGGCAATAGGTTCGATTTCTATTTCCTTAACGTTATCCTTTTTAATAATGATAAATGAGTACCCTGAAATCAGGGATACGTCGATGGGTTCAGAAATCCGTACCCGAAGCGTATCATTATCAGGTTTGTACCTCTTTACACACTGAGCCTCTTTTAGGACAGGGCCGATACCATCCTCCAATACGCCCGAATGGGTGCTCGACTGTCCCAAAGAATCTATCGTTATATCGATGGTGCTCTGGCCGTCAGTCCACACCGGTGCTGTCGCACCCGGCGCATACGAAAAGTTTATCTCGTTACCGTTGGAGATATCATTGTTATCAATATTCTCCGAATAGTTCACCTGGCCGCTCGGCCAGGAAAAATCCGCTTTCTCTAAATAATAGGTAGTGGGAAAATCATACTTTAACTTAACATAGATGCTGTCACCAATGCCATTACCGTTGTTATCATAAATAACGGCCTTGTCAAGCTGGGGCCATGCATTGCTGCCCTCTATTTTAATGGTCATATCCGCGATATCATGGACTATCCAGGGGTCATTATTCCACGTGGTATCCAGTGTCGCTTTGATGGTCATGACATATTCATTCTGCACGGTCGCATCAAAGACTACGCCGTTCGATACAACTATATCCCAACCGCTAAGATAAAACTCCGGGACATTGCTCGTGTGCAGCAGTGTAATTGGTCCGTATTTACACAGATTGGTAATAGTACCGACCGTAGTGCCGCCCTGGGTTTTCTCATCGATAGAAAACACCTGGTCTTCTATAATATCGACCACTGGATGGGTGCCCTGATTAGTGGTATCAAACTTGAAACTATTGAGGAAAACACCAGCGTCAAGTATGTTATCTCCCACATCAGCAATCGCAAACTTAATGGAGTGACTTCCCGGACTGAAAACTTGTGATGTCTGCAATACACAGGTGAAACCATCGTATTCAAGATCAAGTGGAGCATTTGGACCCTGAATATTGTTATCAACATTAAAAAAGGCATTATTTACACTGATCAGGTTTCCCTGGCTGTCAAAACACACGTTATTTCCATCAAATATGCATATAAACACATCATTAAATTCAGTGCCTACATACTCCGGATACTCATCGGTGCCATAGGAGAAAATAAAGGAAAATCCTGGAATTGTTTTGTCTGAAGTGAAATTTATCGTCAGGGTAGCGATATCAGAAATATCACTGGTATTCACTGCATTGGTAATATCAGCATCGACCATAAGGCCGCCGTGTGCCTGAGTCATTCCCTGTTGTTCATTAGGGCCAAGAACATTTACCGCATACCCACTTGTCATAACAATACCGTCTTTCATTTGTACACTCAAAATCGGCGGAATATTCTGATACAGTCCAGACTGGTCTCTGAACCAGTTCGATGGGGGATTGTATGACAGGCTGGTAATTGTGACGCCCGGCGGTACATATTTGCACAACGCAGCCCACAAAGCCTGGGCAGACTCATTGGGCGTAACAGTCATGTTCTGATAACTGGTCCCTTTTTTGACAGTACTGTCAGCTGCTGATATCCTTCTGGTATCGCCATGAACTGTCAGACCGAATAACAACAACGCAAGAATAATCAGATACTTTCCACTTCTTTTCATACTGTTTTTCTCCCCGTTCCTAAAACTCATTTTGATTTAAAATGTCACATTAAAGAGGACATGATTCTGCTGTAACAATGATTTTATCACAGCAGAATCAGAACTCTCACACCTGAAAGAACAGGATTGTGCAATGCAACGCCATACCGCATTATCCTATCCTCTCTCCCTCGTAAAATTTCTTAAGTTCATACTTTTATAGTTACTTTATTTGTAACCGTTTCATGTTTTTCCCAATTTCTACACAAAAAGTGTATAACTCAAGTTGGAAGTGAACTTCCTATCTTTCGTTTATAATTTCCAATTTCAAGCCGTGAACGGCTACCTTTATCTTAATCCCACGAATAATCTTATTCTTTCACACCGACAGTGGCCCGTTTATTCCAGGTCTGCCGTTTATATCCTGCACAATAACGGATACAGGGAATAATCGCGGCATAACCGCCCGGACCGACCTGTCTTCCCTGTTCATTATCTCCCCGCCAGATATACACCAGCCGTGTAACTTTGCTGTAGTATACCATTTAATAGTTATATATAACTGTATTTCAGAGGGGGTAAAACAGCGATATCTTTCCTGAAAGGCTGTC
>CBDVBE010000234.1:0-10341 GCA_965372145.1 uncultured bacterium
TTATCAATAAGTACAGGAAGAGCAGCAGACGGGAAAGATAAGTATTTTGAGAGAAAAAATATTGAGACGAAAATATGGTCCAAAATAAAGCAAGGAGAGGACCTGTTATTAGCCGCACCAAGAAGATCAGGAAAAAGCTCTATTTTAAAATTTCTGGAAAGAAATCCTCAAGATGGATATTTAATAAAGTACAAATCGGTTCAGAGTGTCGATAGTATAAATGAGTATTTTAAACAAATTTATAAATTATTATTGGAGGATGATTCAATATTCAATTTTTACAAAAAACACTACGAAAAAGCAAAAGGTGCTGTAAAAAGTTTTATATCAAGAATCAGAGGATTATCAACCGATGGAATTGAGATAGATCCGGAAGAACGGATCGATTATTACAATGAATGCAAATCGTTACTGAAAACACTCCCTAAGGATTTTGATACACTACTGTTCTTAATTGATGAATTTCCCGATGCAGTGAGAAACATTTCAAATGATGATAAAAAAGAGGGCATACATTTTTTACAGTTAATCAGGGAATTAAGACAGGAATTTAACGATATTAATCTCCAATTTGTTTATTCAGGTTCAATTGGACTTGTTAATGTGGTGAACAAATTAAGCAGAATCGATTTGATAAATGATATTGTGAACATTGAAGTACCGCCACTAAACTTGAGTGAAGCAAAAGAACTAATCACCAGACTTGTATTGGGCCTTCGGGAAAATAATAATGACTTTGAGATTAGTGATAAGATAAAAGAATATATTCTGAAAAAAGATAGCTGGCTTATACCTTACTATATTCAAATCATTGTTGATGAGTTATTTGAGCTTTTTATTGAGACAGAACAAAAGCCAACCGAGAGCACAATTGACGAGGTTATCGATAAAATAATCCGTGATCGATATAAATATCAGGATTACTTTGAAAACTGGAAAACACGCTTAAAACAGGCATTTGAAAAAGAAGAGTATAATTGCGCGCTTGAAATTCTAAATTATATTTCCACTAACGGTTCTATGGATTACGACAACATTTATAATATATCTGTGAAGCATGGGATTGATGATTTAAAGGATATTACGAATGTCCTTGAGTATGATGGTTATATAAGCAAAAACCCGGAAAAAATGTATATGTTTAATTCAATAATCTTAAAAGAGTGGTGGTATATCAATGTCGCGAGCTAATAAAACCATAGCAAATATTTATAATCCTTTGAATCAGGATAAGAAAAGTTTGTTGGATAATTTTGTTGTCAGACAAAAAGAATTTAATACGGTTTTCAGAGATTTAAAAACCAGCAAACTAAATCAAACATCCCAAAACTTTCTTATTCAGGGACAAAGAGGTTCCGGAAAAACCACACTTCTCGCTAAGTTGCGATATGAAATTGAAGACTCAAAAAAGCTTTCCCATTTATTGGTTATTCAGTTTACTGAAGAGCAATATAATATTTTTTCGTTAAATAGATTATGGGAAACGGTCGCCGATAGTCTGGAAGAAATTAAAGGTTTTGAAAAAATCACTGAGGAGATGGATGAATATAAAGACGATGATGATTTTTATTTTTTACTGACAAAATATTTAAAGAAAAACAAGAAAAAACTGGTTCTTCTTATTGATAACTTCGGGCACATTTTAGACAAACTTAAAGAGATAGAACATAAAAAACTAAGGGATATTCTGCATGAATCGGATCTGCAGATTATTGCTGCTTCCACAAAAACTCTGGAAACAGCCTATAAACATGATAAACCATTCTTTGAATCTTTTAAAACAGTTTACCTGGACGCCTTAACGAAAACGGATGTTCAAATTCTGTTGGAAAATCTAAGCGATCAGTATGATGATCATAAAGCAATTGAAATTATTAAAAATCAGAAAGGCAGAATTGAAACAATCAGGAGATTAACAGGCGGAATCCCTAGAACAATAATCCTACTTTATGAAATAATTCTAGATGATAGTGCAAACGTTTTTGAGGATTTAGAAGGTATTTTGGACAAAATAACACCACTTTACAGACACAAGATGGATAACCTTGCTACCCAACAACAGGTTATTGTTGATGCGATTGCTTTAAACTGGGATGGAATGCTGACTTCTGAAATTTCAAAAAAAACAAACCTTGAAACCAAAACGATTGCAGCTCAACTAAAAATCCTGGAAAAAAGCGGATTTATTACCTCAAAATTAATTAACAAAAAAAACAAATTATACATGATTGATGAGCGTTTTTTCAACATCTGGTACCTTATGAGGTATGGCCGGAAAAAGAAAAAACAACAGGTCTTATGGCTGGTTAGTTTTTTAAATGAGTGGTGCACCGAAGATGAGCTCGTCCAAAAAGCTAAAAATCATATTACTTGTGCGAAAGCCGACACATTGAACCAAGGGGGTGGGTATTATATGGCGGAGGCCTTATCCCAATCTGTTCAAGATACTGAACTTCAATATGAAGTGCTAACAAGCACAAAGAAGCATATTTTCCAAACTAATCCTGAACTGGCTGAAAGTTTATCTGATACTACAGATGAAATGATTTTAGAAGTCGCAAATAAAGCCTATAGAGTTGAAGATTTCAAAAAAGCGGAAAAATATTATTTGATGGCTGTCGAGAATAAAGATGCTGGTGCCATGTTTAATTTAGCTTTGCTTTATGAAAGTGAATTTAAAGATTTCAAAAAAGCAGAAAAATATTATTTGATGGCCATAGAGAATGATTTTAAAAATAATATGGAATTTTTGCTCCAAACAACGTTAGTTTCTGATGGAATCAGAAACGACTTGTTAAGCATTTTTGGAAAATACCATACAAAGACAAATTATATTAGTGTATTCGCCCTATCCATTATTTTGCTAAATGCTGAAAAATATAAAGAATCTACCGAATATTTTAATCTCTTTTTAGATTTAACTGAGAAAACAGATAATTTACAAAAGCATATTACTAACTTTTTTATATTGTTAATCTCAAGAAAACAATACCACCTTGCGCTTAAGCTATTTCAGGAAAATGAATTTCATTTAAAAGATAAAATTAAGCCTGTTTATTATGCTTTGATGAATTTAATGCAGGAAGAATATCCAAAAGAGTATAAAAGAATGGGTGCAGAGGTCAGTGACACTGTCTATGAAGTCCTGGAAAAAATTAAAGCACTGGAAAAATAGAATCGTAAGTGCCCTGGATCTGTGCCCCAGGTTAACAAAAAGGCTATAACAAATAGCTTCCGGGCTAACGATCAAGTACCTTTACCGCCCTACTAATACTTTTCTGGTAATAGATTTACCTTCACCCCACGTTATGCTGACGATGAGAATACCGGATGCCTGTGATACCCGTTTCCGGCACCATTGATTTATATACGGCACACTAAATGATGATATCGTTCTCCCCTGCAAATCAGTTATAGTAACGGTTTTACTCCCGGCAAATGGTGCATATATCTGTATTCCATCAGTTGTTGAACAAATTGTAACATTATTCAGACACTGGTTTTGGGCAGTACTATATTTTTTTTCTGTCGGAGCATCCAGGTCTATTTTGTAAATCTTTCCCTCTTTCCGGTTATTGGTCCAGAGAAAACGATCGGATCCGCTCTTCTCAAAAGAAAGCCCCCACACATCACTGCCAATACCGATAGCAGCAGGCAGAGAATCAATCAATTTCTGCGTGGACATCATTACAATCTGATATACCTTTATCGGATATGACTCCTCACCCGTCGCAGCCCAGACAACCTGTTTACTGCCGGTTTTTTCATAGGCAATATCCCGGGTTTTAAATTTTGGCGGGTCAAATTCGAAATAATACATACCCGGTATATCGGTTTCATTTGTCGGCAAAGGCAATGGCCAGAATGCATCAACGATAACCGGTTTACTTTCATCCCTGTTTTCACCGATAATAAACAGTTCTTCAGAACCTCCTGCTAATCCCGTCACCGACGCTAAGGAGCTTGATCAGCAGGACAACACGGTTTTACCTTTATACTCCCCAGAGGGCATATACTGAAATGCCCTGCATGCGCCGCTGAAAATACCGGTCCACTGTGCCACATACACCCGGCCTTTTGCATATGCCAGGCCATTTGGAACCAACTCATCGTCATCTGCTTTACAGGAAAATGAAGAAAGAACCGCACCGGTCCCGGGATCCAACTTGTAAACCGTTGTTTCACTGCTGCTCACTGCCCACAGCGCATCAGAACTTTTCGCAAGTCCGGTAATGTCTTCTGCAGGCGCATCGAGTGTTACTATTACCTGCTGTCCATAAACAGTAATAAACAGAGCAAGTAAGAAGATTACCTGTCTCATAATGCCCCCCTTTTTATAAACCTATTACTGTAACCGCTTTCGCTCTACCTTAGTGATCTTGTTCAAAAATCCTATGACGTATTATCGTCCTCGTGCTCGTCCTCTTGCTCGTCCTCGAAAAAAGATCCGAGAACGAGGACGATTTGAAAGAACTGCAGAACAGGACGATTAAAAACTTCACTATATTTATGAACACACACCTACTTCTTCACCCCAATCATCGCATCAACAACAGCTATATTACCATGCGGATAGGTTATTGTTATTCTGCCGAGGTAAAACCCTTCACCAACAATGCGGCTGTTTTCATTCTGCCCGGTCCATACAATCGCGATTTTATATTTTCCATTCAGTTGTACAATATCCATCTGAAGCTTAGGATTATTATCATTTAAACCTTCGCACGAGGTTATATGATTACCAACAGCATCGTATATCGCCATTGAACATTCTGTTTTCTCCAGTTTTTCTTCAGTTATATCTATCAGCGGATCGAGCAGAATAACGATTCCCTTTTCAATAGTTATATCACCCGTTAAAATGTCTATCGGGATATCATTATCCTCGGGATTAACCGGCCCAAGCACACTGATAATTAAAGTAAAGGGCTTCTCTTTGACTTTCAGTCTCACCCGTTTATTACCCTTGTATTCCTGATTATTTCCCAGGACATCTGCGACATTCTCCATATAATCGATCCAGATACTGTCACCATCTACCGGATAATCGGTATCAACAATATCTTCCACTTCGAAGAATATAAGCTTGATTTTATACGCCATCTGTTTCAATTCAAGATGATAAAAATCGTTATCCTCAATAGCGAGCAGGTCAAACGGCCGGGGGGAACCGATTTCGTTAACATCTTCCGAGAAAGAGACAACCAGTGTGTCAGGCCCCTCTTCCTCGCCATTCTGATTAACATCCCCGTTCGGGCAATAAGTAGCTGCGGTAATAACCGGTCCGGCTTTATCAGAAACTGAGTGGCTTGCAGTAGTTCCTTGAAAATCTTTATACTCTAAAAGCATTGTCATTTCGCCGCTGGTCCGGTCCCGCAGCAGTATACCAAAAATGTCCTTTACTGCTGCTTTACAAACAGTATGGTCGCTGTTTGAATAGTATTCCAATCCATCAACCGTGCCGTCCTCGCCGCTGCCCTCCCAGGTGAATGTTGCCTTGAGCGATTGCGGATTATCAATCTCCTTTTTAAAAGTAACACGCACCTGGTCGACAATGCCGTCGCCATCAGTATCGTAATACGACGCTGAGGTTACCGGTACCGGCCTTTTAAGAATCGCAATGGGCACCGGGGTGTTGTCTTTATGGGCCGCATTGGTTCGCTTGTCAGCCACCGGTCCGGTATGAAGAATCTTGAGGCTGTCACCTTCCAGCGGCGTTTCGCCCTTAAGGTCTGCTGCGAATGAAATTTCTATTTCACCGGTAATACTTTGTACACCAGCGATTACTTCCACCGTGATTTCCCGGCCATCTTTTAACAGAATAAAGGACTTGCCGTTAATCTTATTAATGCTGACATCTTCGGTAAATGTCACAATGAATGTATCGACTCCCGATCCGAAGCGCTCGACAACATACGCGGTATCTTTAAGCAGCGGGCCGATACCGTCAAGAACCGTACTTTCCCGTGTAAATGAATTCCCCACTGAATCAAAAAACACCGATACGTTTCCCACGCCTGTGGTGAGCACACCGGCATTGTTTGCCGGTGTAAACGGAAGAGAAAGTTCCCGGCCGTTAACTTGAGAGGGTTGAATCGAAAGATCATAGGATGGCCCGTTATCAGGCCACTCCAGATCCGCCTCATGGGGTTTAAAAGCATCAATGCTATTCTTAAAGACAACATGGGCACTGTCCCCGATACCATCACCGTTTTTATCATACATCACGGCGTTGTCAATATCGGGAGGATCGGGTATTTCAAGGCTGTCAAGAATTTTAATGGTGATCAATGCGGTATCATCCTGAGCCTCTTTTGCCTGTGCCAGCATGGTCATATAGTACGTATCCTGTTTCTCATAATCCAGATCAGCGCCACTGGCAACCGTTATCTCTCTGGTGCCACCATCAAAGTCAAACTCGGGAACACCCTGAATAACCGTTACTGAAACATCAAACGAATCAGCAACATTTATCTCAACCTCACCGACAAAGGTGCCGACAGGAGATTTTTCCTTTACGTAGAATGTCTGATCACTGATTAGATCCCCGACATTATAATCAAGAATATTAATGGTTATGGTCGCCGTATCATGTATTGAGTCATAGGCGGTTGCCTCTAATACAAGGTAGTATATATTCTGTTTCTCATAATCAAGATCAGCGCCATTGGCAACGGTTATTATCCTGGAATTAACATCAAAATCAAATTCAGGAACATCCTGTAAAACGTTCAGTGTAATATCCATCGTATCAGGAGCCGTCAGTTGCACCTCACCGACAAAAGTTCCTGCCGGTGAATTCTCCATAACAGAAAACTGCTGATTACCAATCAACTCTTTTACCGGATTAGTACCCTGACCTGTATAGTCAAATCTGAAATTGTGAAGGAATACGCCACTGTCAAGCAGCCGGTCACGGATATCCGAAATCACAAATTTCAGGGTATGGGGTCCCGGAACCAGTGTGTCCGCAGTCCTCAGAACACAGGTAAATCCGTCATATTGCAGATTTATCGACGCATTCAAATTGTCTATCTGAAAAAAGGCATTATTAACAGTAATTAGATTCCCCTGATTATCATAGCAGATATTCTCCCCATCAAAAAAGGTACAGAAGGCATCATTAAACATGCCCACCCATTCATCATATTCCTCAGAGCCAAACACAAAATCGAAAGTAAATCCTTTTATTGATGTGTCTGTAGTAAACTCGATAGTAAATACTGAAGCATCATAAGAAAAATGCTCCACATTATCACCGGCAATATCCTGAAGATCCATATCTCCTGCTGCGACACTAGACCATGTCGCACCGACATCATCATTCGGTCCCTTCGCAGTATCAGCTTTACCGCTTGTTAACAACAATCCGTCCTTTGGACTTATATTGTCAATTGACGGCATATCCCAGTATTTTCCGGATGATAGAGCCTTGCCGATATACTCAATTTTGGTCATCGTCACACCTGCGGGCAGGGTATCCGTAAAAAAGACCTCCCACATCTCCTGAGGAGTTAACCCGGTTTCCACCTGCAGATCCTGCTGCCGGTTCCCGGCAACACCGCCATACTCTTCAAGTGTAACCGGCCGGGTTTCAGTGCCATGACTATACAGGACAGCACATAGTAAAAAAGTTATAACACCTGTGAGATACTTCTGCGTTTTCACGAAAAACCTCCTCTATAATTTGATAGCGTTTATCCTCCCGCCATTCTATTTCTTTACGCCAATTGTTTTCTTCTTTGTCCACTCCCCATATACTTTTCCTTCATAGATGTATCTGCATGGCATAACGGCCAAATATCCTGACCCGCCAACCGTTCTGCTTAATATATTGGAGCCATCCCAGATATAGACCAGACGGGTTTTCTTGTTGTCAAATCCCATCGGCTTATTACGTACCAGTGTGTTTCCAAGGGGATCAAAAATGGAGATACTTCCCCAGAGGCTGTCCATTGAAGTAACCTTGGTCATATCATCAGGTACCAGGGTGATAATGGTAATGCCCTGATACTCTCCAGAACCGATCTTCGCTTTTGTCAAAGCATCCTGTAATTCCGGAATATTCTGAAAATTGTCAGGAAGGACATACTTCTCTTCCGCTTCAAACAATAGCGCCTTCGGAATAAGATCATACCCTGCAGGAACTTTATCCACCGTGATTTCAACGCGGCGGGTTTTCGGATGGTCCTGATTATTCCCGATTTCATCATAGACATTACTGCTGAATATCCAGTTGATCCGTACCGAATCTCCACGGGTGATCATAGCAATGCCGCTTATTTCCACAACCCAAAACGTCGCACTGTTTGCCACCTGTCCAATTCGCTGAAGCGAAACATCATAGGTCTTATCCTCCGTCTTGCTGTAAAAGGAGAAGGGTTTGTCCGGCGTTATCGTCTCGACATTTTCAGATAATGTCACGGTGAGTTCATCACGTGCACCATCCTTCATAGAGTCCACAAAACTGGCGGACATAATTATCGGTGCGATTGAATCAATGATATCAATTTTCGATGGAACAATATAGGCATCAATGGAAAGGTGAATCGTATCGGCTATTTCAATAACGTCATCACCGGTAACATAGGTAAGAATTGCCGACGCCTGCTCAATGACATCAATGGCAATACCGCCTGTCACCTGCTTATAATCGGTTATAATAAAATCCCTGTGTGCAGGCAGTGCAATGGTGTCCATTATATCATCGAGGTACTTTTCAAGACCTTTCCCTGAAATACCCAGGTAAATACTGTCAACTTCACCGTCGGCATTGTTATCGAAGTAAATACCGTTATTGAGCGTATACAGGGTATCGTTGATACCCAGAAAAGGCACCGCAATACGCAGGGTGTCAAGGGGTAGTTTCGGGTTGCGGAACACCGCAACGATACTGTCGGGGTTCTGATGCTGTAGAGTTCCGTCTCCGCTGTTCGCCGCGCCGATAGTCCGGGGAAAGGTGTAGGAAAAGTTTGGCCAGTTATCGGTGAGTGTAAAATTTTCAACATCGCGGGGCGTACCGCCGGTATGGGTTATCTCAACCTTTACATCCTTATAATAGTACAGGGTATCAACTTCATACTCGGTAAACCGGATTTCAAGATTATCCATATCACCGGTTATAAGTGATACCGCATTACCGGCATAATAAAACTCCAGCTTCCTCCCCCAGCAGGTTATGTCAACTGAATCCGGCGGCTGTGCACCGGGAACAATGTCAACGGAAAATGATATTTCATGGGTCGTGTCATAAAAAGTGGTGGAAATAGTATCACCGTTATCATCAATGGAGTCTTTTTTAACTTTATACTCAATAGCAACAGCAAAATCATTATTTGTTGCCTGAAGAGGAAACATGTCAGCAAAGAGGAAACCGGTCGTGTCCCAGTCAGTAACCGGGCTGATACCATTAATTACTATATCCTGGGGTATAAAGTTGGAGATATTCGTTATTATTTCCGGGACGACATTCTCCATGATCAGCTGCATCAGGGTGTCATGGTTGGTTTTTATGGACCACAAATTACTTTTCGGATTTGTTGATGAATACAGATTGTTCCGGATATTTTCGGTCATGGTATCCAACCTCGCTTTTGCTGCGGTATTGACAAAATCCACTTTACCTTCAAGATAGACGGAAAAGGTTGTCGGCATACCGATGCCGTCCTGCCACTCAATATTCATGTTGTCAACACCGTCAGAGAGAAAGATGACAAATTGCGACTGCTTTGGATTTAACGCGGCAGCCATGGCACTCCTGGCAGCTTCAAAGCCTGCATTGATATGGGTCTGTCCCATGACATCATAGTCATATCTGAGGTCCACCCAGTCAAATCCAGTGTGATGTACCCGTATAATTGTGTCGAGATAGTGATCAAGAATCTCCGCCCCGGTCCTGTTACCGATTGCGCTGTTATAGTTCTGTCCAAGCTCAAGAAGCCGTATATAACCATTAACATATCCCGGACAATCAACGATCTGCGGATCACTGGAAGGCCTATAAACCAGCTCCGATCTGAACACGGCCAGGCCCACTTCTATTTGCGGGTTTAGGGACTTGAACAGTTTAATCAATTCCCGAGTTACAGTAAAACGAGACCCCATTACATCACTATCGGCCCAACCGTCATAGTTACTCCCTGAATGATCAATGATGAAAAATATGGATGCTCTGCCGCCGACACCTGATATCAGCCCCGGATTGCCGACATGGAAATATTCAGACATAGCAACCACTTCATCCGGTACCGTTATCGTGGTATTGTTGAGTTTCTCCGGCAGCCCGGTGTAGGTGAATTTGCAGGCTTCTTCGGCTGTAGTAATGCTGCATAAAAAGACAAT
>CBDVBE010000235.1:0-10339 GCA_965372145.1 uncultured bacterium
ATCCAATTAATCCATTTAATATAACATTATATAGAATCGACTTATATGATACCACATTTGACGCGGCTGGTAATCCAATATTGCAATGGAATATTCAAGTACATGAAGAACCGATTTTAGGCATTACTGTTAAGATAGATTCGGTTTTTGCAGAGCGGAAGAGAATTTATGATGCCATGTGCCAGAGTATCAAGTGGCTTGAAAAGATTCATACCGATCCTAAGATTGATAATAAAATAAAGAGAGAACAATATGAGAGTGATTATCTCGTTGAAATAAGTGTTAAAAGTATTCTTGGAATTATCGATGTTGACAATAACAGTGTCCTGGATTGGGCAGAAGAGAAGAACGAGAGAAATGCCTACAGGATCCTTTGTCAAGACATCCCCAGTCTCGATGATATGGATTTTGACAGTCTTAAAAACATTTCAAAAAACCCTTATGATATAAAAGATAATCTTGATCTTATCCTGTTGTCATTAACCCAGGCTGATACGAGCTATGATAATTTTACTCAGGACCTTGTCAGTGGCGATATGGATTCCTCTATGGTAAACAGCCTGGGACAGATGATCGATAACTTTAAGAAAATTCTGCCTTTTTTCTATTATGATGATTTTAAAGATAATGATCAGGATAGTTTCAACACCAATAAGAATGGAAAAACAGAGAGAATGATCTGGATTGACTGGGATCATGATTACATGATAGATGTATATGGCCCTTCTGATACTGCTGATAGCGGTCATCTTCATATCGGTGGCCCAATACATAAAGCGCTGCACCCGACATTATATGAGTGGGTTGATCAAAGTGACGAAGATTTTTACCGGTATAAATATAAAGGTGGTTACACCTATGAATTTATTGGTGGCGATTGGGGCATTGATGAAGAAATCCTCGATGGCGAGGATAATGATGGTGACAGCCTTGTTGATGAAGATACCCGGAATACATCTGATACTTTAGATGATGACGGCGATTATTATAATACGGACCCTGCTACGGGGCTCAATCCGGAAAGTCTCGATCCAATGATCTGGGATAGTATATCAACGGATGTTTATATTGATATTCCAGCTGGTAGTAATTGGGCTGATAGTGCAATTACTCCCCTGTATAAATCGCTCCATATTTTAGATTATCCAATACTGTACGGGAAGACTATACCTGATTCGGTACCTGTCTATTTTGGTGCTTATGCCAATGATTTTACAGCGGGTGATTATGGATTGGATGAAGAATATTACGATGGTATTGATAATGATAAAGATGGATTAATAGATGAAGATTGTAACGAAAGTTATCCACCTGAGTCGATGAGAGATGCTCTCATCAACGAGTTAAGGAAATTAGGCCTGCGAGGTAACCAATGAGAAAGTATAAAATTGTACCGGCAATAGTGTTTATTTTATCAGTTGCCAATCTTATTCTGGGTGCGGTAAAGGGTCCGAATTATTACGGTCTCCGGTCGATGGGGATGGGCAATACAACGGTTGCTGTTACTACGGATAGAACTGCGATATTTCATAATCCTGCTGGATTGGGTCTTTTAAAAGACAAACTTCAGGTGTCAATTTCTCCACTTATATTTGCAATAGACGGTAAGTTTTTTAAAATCGTTAATGCTATGGTTGAGCAAGGGGATAAGCTTACTGATATATCAAAAATTGATGCCGATTTTATAGAAATGCTTAATGATCTTGATGGTGAGTGGGTCGGCCTAGAGTGGATTCCTGAAATAACTGCTGCAACAAACAACCTCGGATTTGGTGTCTACACTGTTTTTCCTGTTGGCGTACGAATCGAATCCGGCCATTTAATTCCAAAACTGGGACTTCGTGGCCAGCGCGATCTTGTGTTTACCTGGGCCGTGGGAGTACCCCTGAAAACTGAAAAAACTCATATGGGTATTTCAGTCGAATACTTACAACGCACGCCCCTGGAAGAAACAATCACTACCTATTCCGAGACCTTCAATTATTTCGATGATATGTCAAGTGTAAGTGCGCTGGGTATAATTGGGGACAAGGCAGATATTCAGCATGGAGTCAGCTTTGATATCGGTATGATGCATGATCTGAAAGGATTTCGTCTGGCTTACGATATTAAAGATATTCTCGGAGTAATAGGAGGAGAAATTGTCGCACCACCCCGGTTTGACATAGGTTGCGCCTATTATTTCCCCTGGATGGAAAGTGTTAAATACATTGATAATCTCATTATTGCCATAGAATTTTCCGATTTATTCGGTATTGAGCCGGTTACTGAAAAATATGAACACCCTGCGAAAAAGTTACACCTGGGTGCTGAGTTGGACATGCACTATGTTGCCATTCGATTGGGGCTTAATCAGGGGTATGCTACCGCAGGACTCGGTATCCGTCTGGGTATGTTTATGATGGATTATGTATTCTTTACAGAAGAACTTGGTTATTATCCCGGACAACTGGGTAAAAGACAACACGTACTCTCAATGGGTATAGGATTCGAAACAGACAGGCCGAAAAGAAAGAAAAAGGAAAAAGATGCTGACGACTATGATGAAAGCATGTACGAAGATACACCGGCTAAGAAAGCACCGGTGAGCACACCGCCTCCTGAAGAGACACTGCCACCTGCAATTGAAGAAACACCTCTGGAAACAGCACCTGCGCAGGAGACAACAGTACCGGCTACAGCCCCGGTGGAAACACCTCCTGCAATAGAAGAACAGGAAACTACTGAGCAGAGCGAGGAAGCTGTGGAACAGGGTACTGAAGATGCTCCTGAGGCTACGGATGAGGATTCCGAAGAGACTGAGGAAACAACAGATGAGGCGGATGAAACAACTGATGAAAGTTCTTCAGAGGAAGATATCGGCTGGGAATGATAAAAGGCTTCGGGACCGATATTGTTGAGATCTGCCGAATAGAACGGTTGATTGAAAAATATTCCGCACATTTTCTTGAAAAGGTCTTCACCCCATCAGAGATAACATATTGTAGTAAAATGGCTAATCCGGCAATACATTTTGCAGGAAGATGGGCTGCCAAAGAGGCCTTTTACAAGGCCTTACCTATTTCATGCCAAAAGCATTCAAATTGGAAGAGCATAGAGATTATTAAAGCAGAAGCAGGAAAACCACAGATTCAAATATGTTCGAATATCTTGTGTAACTCATTGGAAAAAGCGGGAATTACTGTATACCATTTATCCATAAGTCATGAACGCAAATACTGTATAGCTTCAGTAATATTGGAAGATGTGGCTATTGATAGGTAATTTATTTAATACTACTTAGTGCCTGGCCGAAAACGTCATTCCCGCATGCTTTTGGCGGGAATCCATGCCTTAAAACATTAAAAAAAGCTGGATTCCGGCCGAAAAGAATACCGGAAAGCACAAGAGACACAATAGAATCAGTCACAGCGTTTTTTGGTGTGACTGGAATTCCTTAAGCTTCAGAACGGAAATGACAATGACTGCAAATAGGTACTTTCCGGCCAGACACTACTTAGGAAAAAACAGTTGACGAATGTAGGGGAATTGAATATTTATTATATAGGTGGTATAATTATAAGGATGAGTACCGTATTCTTTCATCTTTCACCACAATATGGTATATTGTTACACAATATGTGAATACTAAAACAGCATTTTCTTTCAATATATTATTGAAATAATAGGATATAGAGTATGAAGAAATTGTTATTTAAGACCATAACCTGGTTTCTCATTCTTTGGTTTCCTATTGCATTTATTTCTCCGGTTTATGCACAGTTTGATGATATGACTGAAGGTGACCTTTTTTCTGAAGAAACAGATGAAAGCGGAACCGAAGAAACCGGCACTACTTCTGATGAGATGGAGAATATTGAATCAAGCACAACATTGGATGAAGATATATTTAATGAAGATGCCTCCATTGTAGCCGAGGAAGAAAGTAGCGAGAGTCTTTTTGGCCCTGATATCAGTGAAGATGCGGTTATTACCTCTGATGAAAGTATCGATCAAACTGCACCTGGGGAAACACCCACACCAACACAAAGCGATGAGCCTGGAATGCAATTGGCTGATGAACCAATGCATCCGGCTGATGATAGAGTGAGTGTAGTCCAGAATGCAGTACTTGAAGGTATTCAACTTAGTAAAGAACCGGGTGGTGCACCTGATGAGAGTATTATTACCTGTTATTTTATTTTCAGGGATAAACCTTCGAGTTATTTTTATGAAGCGAAAGTAAAACAGAAGACTATAGTATTTGAATTTAACGATGTAGTGCTTGGTGCATCCCCGATTCCTTCTGCAAAGGAACCGCCGATTCAGGGATTCAGAATCGAATCGGATAAAGTCGATGCGAACAGGGAAGTAATTGGCCTTAATCCCGAATGGCATGATATTCTTAAAGTCTCATTTTTCTTTGATGCAATACCGGAGATTACTGTAAAGGATGAATACAGTGTGATTTCATATTCCTTCAGATGGTCAACAAATCCTGAAAAAATAGAAGAACTTACAGTAGATGAAGGTGGAAATAAAGCTCTCCTCTTTTCTCTCATCGGTGGCGGGATCGTGTTAGGTGGCTTAGGGGCCTTTTTAATATTCAAAGAAGATTCAGAAGAAGAGACAAAGATTCCTTTATCCACGATTTGGGAAGACGGAATTATACACCCTGATGAGCAACGGTAACACTCTAAATATTGTTTAATGCTGCCTGATTTCTTTTCTCTAATTTCCTGCAATTTTTAAAAATATTGAGTTACTTAATCATATATTGGTATTCCATATCCATAATAATTATTTTCTTATACCTGTATATAAGATTACTATAATTTTGTTGGTTTCACTAATAATAATGGTAACCCTTCACGGGGTAAATCGCGTTTTTTAGCCTGAAAAGGCAATTGTCGAAAAAAAACTATCAATTTATGTATAAATCAACACGTAAAAACGTCGATATTGACTTAAAAACAGCAGGTTTTACCCCGTGAAGGGTTACTAATAATGATTGTTTTTTAATTCATTAATTTTATTTAACAGCTTGAGCACCAGACTGTTAAGGGGAGGGATCTGGTAATGCAAAAGCAGTGTACACGTATTTATTCTTCTCAAACCAAATGGATATCTATAAATCACATGTGTAAGTTATGGCATATTGTATTGATTTCTTTGTTGTTCAGTGCTTCATTTATTCATGGAGATGAGAGTAAATCGGTCTTTAAACTGGCTGAACGCTTTTTTAATGACAGCCTTTATAACTTTTCATTTGAGCAATATCAAAAATATCTCACGCTAAAAAGAAGTTATGAAAATGATCCGACAGCATATTATAAAAGTGCATTCTGTCAATTCAAGATGGGAAACAACCGTGAAGCTGCAGAAGGATTTGAGGAGTATATCAGGCTTTTTCCCAGTGAAACTACTATCATGGAAGCAATGTTTCTGGCAGGGACAATGCGGAAGCAGGTCGGTGATTTCAAGGAGGCTGCCGATTGGTTTTATTCGGTCTGGAGCAGGTTCGTCGGGAGTGCTCGTGCACGGTTAGCGCTCTTTGAGGCGGCGCATTGTTCGGAAGTTGATAAAAATAGTGATCGGGCGATTGAGTTGTATGCGCTTTACGTCACTCGTTTTCCAAAAACAGAAAATGCGAAGCCTGCATCGTTGGCCCTGGTGAAATTGCACGTTGACAGAAAAGAGTATTCGCATGCAGAGGAAGTGCTGCGTGAAACTGAAAAACAATGGAAGAGCGATAAGCGATTTCTTGTTCGGGTATATTACTATTCCGCTTTGCTCCTTAAAAGAATGCAGAAAACAGCCCTGGCGGAAGAAAAATTTAAAGCAATGGATGAGTGCGCCACGGTTGTTTTTCCTGAAATAGAGGAGGCTTATAAGGAATATGCCGATGTTTTAACTTTACGGAAAAAATATAAACAAGCGCAGGTGATATTTAAAAAACTTGAACAGATATATACTGAAAAATCCGATAGACCTTCACCGGCATTTATTAAAGCATGGGCTGATAATGCTCGCCGGGCTCACCTCAATGATGATGCAATTGCACTCTATCAGAGATTGCTTAACGAATATCGTGATGATATAAATATATACCTGATACAGTATCGTCTTGCGGAGTGTCTTGTCGGAAAAGGTGATTTCCCCAAAGCAATTGAGAACCTCCGCAGTCTGGAATTACACGATACTACCGGTGAATTTTCAGTTCGTGCAGTACTGAAGATCGGAGAATTATACTATAATAAGGGACTCTATCCGAGTGCAATAGCCGCATATCGCCGCTATTTACAGTTGCCGGAACGTGAAGATAAAGACCGGATTCTCTATCGTATCGGTAAGATATATCAGGAAAAGTATAATCGTTATGACTCGGCATTACGTGAATACGAAAATCTTCTAAAACTTTATCCGGCGAGTCAATACTATCAGCGTGCCGTTCTTGCTATGGCTCAGTGCCAGGAGGCTTTGAAAGAATATACCAGTGCAGTAAGGAATTATGAATATATATCAGAAGTTGGCGGTGATATTCAATTGGTGGAAAAGGCACGGCTTCGTGCTGAATATATTAGAACTTTTCTTATAAAGGATTCTGAGACAGCTTTGTATCACCTTACCGATTTAGTACAAAAGGACCAATCACAGGTTACTGAATTTGAACGACTTCATACTGCTGCCGATATTTACAGTAAGTATCTGAAAGATTATACCAGAGCACTGGATATGTATACCGCGATTGAAAAATTAGAATCGTTAACTGATTCTACTTTGGCTGGTATTAAGATCGATAAAGCACATATTTATCGTAAACTGCACGAGAAAGCAACGTATGAAAGTAATCCCAAGATGTCGGCATATTTTAAAGGGATGGCGGTAAAACAATATACTGATATTATCACGAATTATAGTACATTACCTTTTGCTGATGAAGCTGCCTATAGCCTTATGATGCTGACATCACCTAATATCAGTGAGTATGAATCATTTATTACCAAATACCAGTCAAGCAGGTATCTTGCTGATGTGTTTATAAATATTGCACGGCACTATGAGAAACGCTCTGCAACTGTTGATAAGAAATTCAGCAGAAAGGCGGTCCAGGCGTATGGTGAGATCGTTACCCGTTTTCCTGGAAGCCGCTATGCATCGCAGTCATTGCTGGGACTTGCACGTAATTATCTGATTCTTGACGAGCTTGACTCAACGGAGCGATCAATTACACATTTTGTTGAGCGCTTTCCAAATTCCGTGTATGATGCGGAGGTGTATTATATCCAGGGAATACTTGCAAAGAAGACACAGGACCATGCACAGGCAGGGAATATATTCAAGCAGGTGCTTTATCGGTATCCATTCAGCAGTTTTGCGGAACGCTCCCGGTATGAATTAGCCTTAGCTGAACGAAAAACAGGTAAAATCTTTGAATCACTCAGCAATTATCGCCTCTATTTACAGAATTATCCTGAGGGGGCCTATGCATTACTTGCACGGTACGGTATTTCAAAATGCCTGTTTAAATTAGATAACCGTAAAGAAGCTATAGCTATATTTACCGAACTTCTTGAGCAGAAAATTCCTGAAGAGATTCTGGCAGATATTCATTATGAGCTTGCCCGTATTGCTAAAGAAGATAATAGGATCTATGATGCGCTGAATCATTATAAAGCGGTGTTAACGGTAAAGGGCTTTGCAAAAAGATTTGAAGTACTTCGCCGTATGGGAAGTATTTACTTTGATAATCGGATTTATGATGACGCAGCTGCTTCATTTGATAAAGCGTTACCATGTGCTGAAACACGGAAAGACAGTGTGGCGATTTTAACCAGCCATATCAGTGCTATGATTATGGATGGCAAGGGGAGGAAAGCAGATAAACGTATAAAGAAGTTTAAGGGCCTTTATGGTAATCAATATCGAAATAATATCGCCGAGATTGTTTACTATGAGGGAACCTACCTGCTCGTGAAAAAAGAATATGAAAAAGCTATAAATAGATTCAGGTATATCCTTCAGAAGTTTGAGAAGAGTGACAGAGTGGATGACGCAGCGTATCAAATAGCGCTTTCAAGCTATTATCAAAACAAGATGGATAAAGCGCTCGATCTCTTTCATAAGTTCCCGGTGGAATACCCTTCGAGCGAATTTGTTCCACTTGCCTATTTTAAGATTGGAATGATTTTTCATGGCCAGAATGATTTTATCCGTTCGGCAGAGAATTTTACAAAAGTAATTTCAGAGAAGAAGGTGGATTCAAAGACTCGTTTCCGTGCGGCAAATAACGCCGCGGTGGCGTATCAAAAGACATCGTCATGGCTTGATGCTGCCAGATTATACTCAATTGTTATGAACGATTATGCAGATCAGATACATCAGTCATCGCACCACCTGAAGCTTGGTTTCTGCCTGATTCAGGCATCCCGGTTCGAAGATGCGTTAGAACATTTCAAGAAAGCGGATGTCGATCCCAAGAAAGAGGATAAGCCGGAAATATTATATTGGATAGGAACCTGTTACGCTAAGTTGGGTGACTTTTCGAAAGCTATTGCGGAATACCTGAAAGTACCGTATCTTTATTCAGGGATAGGAAAATGGGGTGTGACTGCTGAGTTTGAAGCGGCACGGTTATATGAAAGACAGGGAGGATACGCAAAGGCAATAACCCTGTACCGAAAAATTGTTAATTCAGACGGTGAACAGGGCCGGTTCGGAAAAAAAGCTCTCGAACGGATTCAACGTTTAAGTACTTTAGCAGGAGACAGTAAATGAGTAGAATGGATACACAGGAAATTCATAGTTTTGCAATGAAGGTTCCTCTGTTTCAGGGCCTTAATCGGAGAGAATACAATGCTATCTGTAAAGTGATGATCCATCGAAGATATTCCACTAATGAGATCATTGTTCACGAAGATGATAATGAAAGCCAGACTTTTTTTATTATTCTTAGTGGGAAGGTTCATGTGACAGTTTTGACAACAGAAGGCAAGCAGACAATCCTTGCGACTTTGCAACGGGGAGATTTTTTTGGAGAAATGTCTATACTTGATGGTGAGCCGCGGAGCGCTTCGGTTGTTGCGGCACAGGAGTGTGAATTGTTTATGCTGTACCGAAGGCAGTTGTTGGAAATTTTAGAAAAAGTTCCGAAAATTACTCTGCAAATGCTCATCACTATGTCCCGGCGCCTGAGGCGGTCTAATAAACATATAAATACACTCTCAATGATGAGTGTATATGGTAGAATTGCAGATGTCATATTGCAACTTGCAAAGGAACATGGTGAACGTATGGGTGATATCATTGTAATTCAAAATCCGCCGACCCATAGAGTCCTCGCTGAAATGGCGGGTACAAGCCGGGAGACTGTTTCCCGGGTTCTTTCTCAACTGCGGAAAAAACATTATATATCTACAGATCGTAAAAGGTTGGTTGTGTTAAATGAAGAAAAGTTATACGATTAGTGTTCCTGTTAAGACATTCTGGACGGTGATTGTTCCGCTGGTTTTCATCCTAATGATTGTTGGCGGGATAACCGGCCTGATACTGGTTGATCGATATATTATGCCTAATATTGCCGGTGTAAGTAATCGTGGTATTGTTAAAGTACCCGCTGTTGTCAATATGTCCTGGGAGAATGGACGACAGGCACTCTATGACATTGGACTGCGTTTACAAGTCCAATCGCGTGAGTATAGTGACTCACTCGAAAATGAAGTGATTATCAGTCAACGCCCCCAGCCTGACGAAAAGGTGAAGAAAGGACGGCATGTCTTCGTTATTGTCAGCAAGGGGCCTGAGGTTGATACTATTCCTGATGTCAGAAATATGACTGAGCGAATTGGCAAGAAAGTAATACGGGAAGCGGGGTTTTCGAATATAAAAGTATATAAGTCATATAGTGAACGGTACGATAAAGAGATAGTGGTCACTACCGTTCCCGTTCGAGGTACCGTTATTTCAAGAGAGATACCAGTTGAAATCACAATATCAAAAGGGCCAAAACCAACCCATGTAGTGGTTCCGAATGTCATCGGTGAAATTCTTTCTGAAGCCAAACGAGCCATTGAAGAGAATGGACTCTTTATAGGAAAAGTTGGATACCGGGCGAATCCTACTGCACGGCTTGGAACGGTTATTTCACAATCTGTTTCTCCTGGCACAAATGCACCTCTCGAAAGCCGTATTAACCTTGTTGTTTCAGCGTCCATGTAGGCGGGTACTGATTAGTTACACGCTAGAGGCGTTGCGACTCTGTTTTCAGCAAACGTGCCAATATGCGAACGAAATGATCTTCCTATGAATACATCTATCCTGACCCAGATAAACTGGATAAGTACCTTCACGAAATTATTTT
>CBDVBE010000236.1:0-10337 GCA_965372145.1 uncultured bacterium
GCCGGCATTATATATTTCATTTCGAGTTTTAAACAGAATGGGAAAGAAAACGGGAAGGAAGATTAAAGGTAGCCGTTCACGGCTTGAAATTATAAACGAAAGATAGGAAGTTTCCTTCCAACTTGAGTTATACACTTTTTGTGTAGAAATTGGAAATTGGGGAAAAACATGAGACTTGTATATTAATTGGATATTTATCCATCTAAATGGACAAATAGTACAAAAGCATGAATACTAAATTTCAGCGTTCTTTGAACGCTTACGATTAAAAGACATGTAACCGTTCACGGGTTCAAAGGTTCAGGGTTCAGGGTTGAAATCCAAAATCCAAAATCCAAAATCCAAAATTAAAAAATGTTTACACAAGCATCATCACAAAGTTTTTTTATAGAAAAAAGCGATTTTAACCATTGAACGGGGAACCCTGAACCTGTGAACGGTTACAAAGACATATAAAAAGAGAAAAGTTTATTTTCTTCTGCGCTCAAACCAGTAAATAATCTTCCAAAGGCCTTCACTGTCTTTTTTCATGAAGAATACCTGTTTGCCAACTTTGAAAGCATGTTCTTTTTCACCATATATATCTGCTAATTTAGAGGAATTTATCGTTATCTCTGTTTCATCGGTATAAGCCACTGCGCTGAGTGTATCATAATAAACAGTATCGTTTATTACCGTATCGGTAATGTCAAAGTATTCAACGTTATAAGCAGTAAAGGACCTGAAAAGAACGTAGTCAGCCTGACGAAACAAATTTTTATGAACATTAATTTCTTCATTATAGGTGAGATAGACATAGAAAAACTCGTCAGCAATAAAATCTTCGCTTAATTCATATTGTATAGTGACTTTCTCTCGTTGATTGGGATTTATCTTTTGCAGGCTGTCAACTATCTTTTCATTCTGTTCAATGTAAAACCTGAATTCCTCTTTTGAATACAACAATTCCTCAAACAGGTCAATAGACCTGTTTTCATACGCTGTTCTCAGTTGTTTAATAACCTTTTCCGGTGTAGTGCGATCACCACTCTCTTTATTCGGTTTGCCTACTTTAATAAGGAAGGGATTCTCACATCCAGCCCATAAAAGATACAAACAGAAAACCAAAAGAAATTTTAGCCACTTGTACATCATAATAATAAAAATATATAAAAAAGCTGAAACATGCTGTTAAAAATACGAATTCACTGCAACAACATCATTATATGCTTTTAACAGTTAGAGGTAAATAAAGAAAGTATTCCAACGGAAAATTTGTCTGTTTGGAAACAGGAGGTCGTATTTATTGAGTGATAAAATCCGGATTAAAAAATGATTTATCCCCTGCATCAGGAGTGTCTTTCCAGTTAACAATCGTTACTTTATTCGAACTGTCAATATCCACAGTAACTATTGATTTCCCTGTATACACAGTAGTATCGAATTGTAAGGAATCTACCGTGACCGCTAAAACTGAATAGTTTCTGGATTCTAATTCATACTGTCCTTGTTCCGACTCAATATTATCAGTGTTATCCGGATCTGTTCTTGACCAAATCACCATTAACGTATCTGCTTTATTTTCAATAAAATATTCTAATGAAATTTTATTTAATCGTGTTAACAATTTTAATCGTGGATGAATTAAATTGACATTCGCTTTTAAATCAATATACCCGAAATCTTTATGGAACAAATCATCATAGTCATTAAAATTAAACTTTTGTACATTACCCAGCATGATCATTTGAAAATCAAAAGGATCTTTATTTTTCTTCTTTTCAGGATGCTCAGAATCATCGGTTGTAAAGAGACCGCATTGCATAAATAAAACGGTGATTATAAGTGAAAAATGAGGTAGTCCTTTAAAATATCTATTCATTTAAAACATCCAATTCAACGTTGACAACCCTTTCCAGAAGTCGTCTCTCACAGGATTTATATACCGCTCCAACCGTGCATGTAATAATAATCTATTAAACAAACAAGCTTTTAATTCAATATATGGCCACAGACTTTTATCAATTTCTATATCATTATACACATTGGTATAATACTTAATATATCTAAAAAAACACCCGGATTGCATAATTAAATTGTTTGGAAAGGAGTAGGAGAATTTTAAATCTAAACTGGATTCTTTATATCGCAATTCCGGCCTTAACGTATTTGTAGAGTCGACAAGGCCATTTACAGTAGCTATATCATTCCATATTGCCTCAACCGCCATTTTTTCCCCAATATGAAACCATCCCCGCAATCTTGAATAGTATTGTCTGAATAATGGAGGACCCTCCGGGTAAAATTCCGGATAGTGGTATTCACTCATTCTACTAAACGCACCAAAGGTTTCCGAAAGGCCATTACTGCTATCGGTATTCAAATAAAAAGTAGATTCGAATCTATAAACTCGTTCGGTAAAATTACCTGAACTTTTTTCCTTTTTTAATTTCACATCATCATTTTTAGAGTAATCTGCTAAAATATCCAATTTCAGCCGGGGAAGCGAGAATAGTGTCACATTAAAAAGGTGACGGGAATATGCCTCATCCTTATCCTCATTTATTTCGGTCGTATCATCTTTTTCACTATCTTTCTCAATAACAAAAAAATAAGGGTAGGTAACTTTATATCTATTAATAGTAAAAGAATAGGTAAATTCCATATTATTTTTCAATTTTTTATTAAAAAAGTGATACATGCCTGCCTCAAACCCTTTAAAATCATTGATATTCATCTCTAAACTGTCTTTCAGAGGCAATCTGGTTATACTAGTATCAAACACATTATCAAAATCATGTTTATAGAGCCAATCTTCATTCTCAAAAGAAAATTTTATCCCACATCGATAAATAATAAAATCGGTACCTTTATTATGAGCCATTAAAGCAATAGTGTGTTTCATAAATCGTTCATTAAAAAGATTCTCCTGTCCCTGAGGAAAAGTTTCTGATGAAAGTGACCATTGATACAATAATGAAGGAGTGAATAATTTAGTGTTAATATTTTTAACACCTATTGACGCCTGCAATGAATTATGAGTTTTATTCGGTGTACTTGTTAATTGCGGACTTCCATACTGCAATCCGGTGAAGGAGCCTTCTCTCCCCTTTGACAGGGTGTCTGCTGCATACAGAAATAATGAATCTCCAAAAGGAACATCCTGTACAAACAGTGCATTTATCATCCCATTTGTGATCTTTTCATTTTTAACACTATTCATGTATCGACCAAAAATTTTACCTTCTGCATAAAAAGGTATGCCTTTAATTATCTGTTGGGTATTATTCCCAACAGTCAAAGCACCATAAAAACCAGGATCACTGTTCGATGCAACAACTTCGTCCCATTTTGGTTTATAAGACAGTATATCCTGCCAGACATCTAGTGCCCCTCCACCACTGATTCTAATGGGTAGATTTTGATAGAGAAGACCTATGCTCGGCCCGAGGCGAATAGAACCGACACCACTGCTACTACTGTTATTATCACCATTCCTGTCTTGGAGCCTGTAATACGTTGCCGTCGGAATCCATTCAAATCCAAATGAAGAAAATGAAAAGGGGAATTTTTTTCTGGTAAATGCCCCCGCTAAATCAAGATAATGATTCTGCCTGCCAAGATTATTATCGTCATCAAGTTTATAATTAATGTATTGTTTTACCTCTTTCAGCGAATCATTCTTTAATAGTGAAAAAAAGTTGTCGATTTTATATATATATTCATCAATTTTCTGATCTAAATTTATCTCCAGATGATTAGAATCTCTTTGCCCTTCACTAAAAGGAATGTACAACACCTCCGGCCAAAAATCCATCTGCCCAATTACAGAAAATGATAAGATTAAAACACAGGCTATTAATTTCACGTATTTAAGCCCTCCACCTGCTGGTAGAGCTCGACCCACTTCTGAACATCAAGGTCCTCCGGTCTCACTTTCCGATCCAATCCAATCCTTTCCAGAATATTCTGAAATGTACCCCTATTACCGGTTTCCCATGCAAGCGAGGTTGCAAGCATTTTTCTGCGCATGGTAAAGCTACGACTTACAAATGCAAAAAATTTTTCCCAGACATACCTGGGCAGACGATCTTCTACAGTTCTCTCAACACACAGTTGAAACACCGCAGATTCAACCTTTGGTGTAGGAAAAAATGCACCGTTCGGTACCTTAAACAGGATTTTAGGAACACCAAAAAACCGGCAGAAAATAGAAAGAAACCCGATTTGTTTTGTATGCGGCTTTGCCACGATCCTTTCCGCAACCTCCCGTTGTACCATGTAGGTTACTGATGCAACCTGCGGTGCGCATCCAAGAGTTTTTCGTATTATTAATGCCCCTATATTATACGGTAGGTTTCCCACAATGTGTAGTGGTGCACCTAGTTCAGAGAAATTAAAATCAAGAACATCACCCTGATGCAATGTCCACTCTCCCCTCCCTAATTGCTCTCTCAGAAGAGGAATAATTTCTCTGTCTTTTTCAATGAGATGAAAGCGTGGAAACCGCTCTTTTAGAAAAATACTCAATGCACCCTTACCGGGGCCTACTTCTACGACTTTCCTGTCATCGGAAGATTCCACGGCGTCAGCAATACGTTCCGCATAAAAGGGAGACTGTAAAAAATGCTGTCCAAGCCTTTTTTTAGGGGCAGGTATCTTGCTATTCACCAATTTTCTTTCTTGAAGTAATGCGCCAACTGGTCTATATCTCTACAATAGAATTGACATTATTTAATATACAATTTAGTTTTAACAATTACCGTTATAACCTTATAAAACTGGAGATAAGAATGAAATTTCATATAATTGCTCTATGCGCACTTTCCCTGCTTCTTTTTTCATGCACACTGAAAAAAGAGGAGATGGTCGAAACTCCGGCTCAATTAAAAAAAGTCCCCTTTACCCCTCAGTCAGATTCATCGATTACTATTGACCAAATGCGAAAATGGCTCAGCTGTAACAAGCGCCTTGACTCTCTCAGTTTTACCTTTCTTGACTTATTTAAAACAGATGACAGCGAACTTCGTCTGCAATATCAACAGAACTTTATTGCAGCTCAGGACATGATATGTGTACAGCAGGGCCTTACCGGCGGTTATGAAGAATATGTATGGATTCTGAGGAATTCCGGTAATAGAAAGAATAAAAAGGTACTTGAATCACTAAACCTGACCCCCTACTAACCCAGCAAAACTGGATAAGAACCTTCACGAATGAATTATCTACAAAAAACGTAGATAATTCATTCTAAGGTTCTAACGCGGGATAAACCCGCAAGTAAGTTCCTTATCAGATTTCTTCCTAAAAAACAAGAAAGCAATCTGTAAGGTACTAAAAAGAGAAACCGCCATACGCTCTAAAAGCAATTTTCCTATCTGAATCAAAGGCTGCTTCTGCCACCACATTAAAAATACCGAATGGCGAAAATTTCCAGAACAGACCACCTGTAGTAAGTCGAATATAATCCTCCCCCAGAAACTCCTTGGTTTTCGAGTCAGGCTTACTGCAGAATTCCAATTGAAATACCTCTGTTATGGAACTACCCCGCTCAGTACCTTTCCTGGTATTCTTTAGAAACAAACCCAGTGAATTTCTAAGACCTACTGCATACTCCCCCACGAGTACTAATGCATCTGAATTAGGCCCCATGGGAGACCCAAGGCTCCGGCCATAATGGGTATAGCGATGACTGCCGCCATAAAAATGGGTATACACCCACGGTTCGATTCTGGAATATTCAAAAGACAGAGTCAAATCACGCTCAAGTAATGTTCCAAAAAACTGTGTCCCTGCGGTTAAAGCCCACTTATTGCCGAAATCATCGCCGAATATAGTAAGTGGTGAGGCGATATCATCCAGAAAAAACTCCAAGTACCATCGAAACCGCTGGGGAAATGAGATGTCGAAGTCGAATGAAAGCACTGCATTATCCCTGTCACCAACATAATGTTCAGCAAAAACATACGGTATAAAAGGAATCATATATACCCATTCCCACGTACGTTCTTCATCATAGTGTGAGGCTTTCAATGAATCTGTCTGTGCTTTTTCAGCGGTGCTGCCATGTATAATAACCTCATTAATCCCAATAATTACTTTATCTTTGAAAAATGGAAAATCAAGCCGATGGGTATAAAAGTACTTGGACTTATCCTTCTGTGTTCTCAATAAGCCAAAGGTATGGACATATTGAAATGCTGCAAGATCCATCCGCGCCCGGAAATAGGTCACCGGCGAACCCTCTCCCGAAAATGTCAGTGGATAATAAACAGATGGACCCTGGCGGAGATAATCAACAGCGGTTTCTATATCAATTCTCTTCCCCTGATACGATATTCCTCCCCGGAACATATCCGAAGACCGTATTGAACTCGTAAGTACCCTGCCGTTAAGATTATAGGGATTTCCATCAAACGGCTGGTAACTTGACAGGGGATGCACGGTATCGGACTGGTATTCAGTCCAGACGCTTACTTCCGAAAAATAGGACAGCCTGCCGGTAGCCCCGCTTATCTTCGGATTAATAACACCCTTCAGGTGTACCTCTCCCTGATCTTTATAATATGGCGCAATATCACCACGTAACGACAGATTTACATAGTTCTCTGTTTTTATTTTTGGTTTTCTAAACTTGAAAAGATGCCGCTGTGCACTGACCTGTTTCTTGACATTCTTCAGTCGAAACGATTCCTGTTTTGTCAGCACTCCCGCTGAATCAAGTGAATCAACTACAGAAATGAACTGCATCATCTCTTCAACATGCATTGGTTTACTGTAAAATGAACGGGGTATCTCGACAGCGTATCGGTTAGCGATACGAAATAAAAATTGATCAAGTTCCTTATTATTACTCAGTGACGGATTATACTCCCCCAAAACAGGTACACAGACACATAGGATAATCAGTAGCAATGTCACGATCACTCCAGGCTACAATTCTTGCTCAAGCGTCTTCTTCTTAACTGCAATATAATCCAGATGCTTTTTAACATATTCAATTTTTTTTGCGGATACAGGAACTTCAATGCTCAGGGCCTTTTTAGCCACCTGCAAACAATCCTTATATTTACCCGTCGCATCAAGACTGGCAACTGTTATCTGATAGCCATTTATTAAATCATGCCAGTTTATCGGTTTACGCTCCTGAGAAATTGTTATTAATTTTTTACTTAATGCAATAGCGCTGCTATACTTTTTATCATAGAGCGCGATACGTGCTTTAATCCGAAGAAACAGGGTATTATCCGGATAATGAGAAAGTACTGACGAAACAACCCTATCCGCCTTTTTATATTCTTTCCGTTCCACATAAATCCATGCTAACGAGTTCTTAGCCATGAAATTTAACGGTGATGAACTTTGAGCCACTTTTTCTATATCTTGCAGCCCCCGTCTGGCTTTTTTATTCATAAAAGGAAGCCATTTAAAATTTTCTCCCAGGTAGTAATTAACCAACCCGATACCATATAATGGTTCAATCATAGTCGAATCGATTTCCCGGGCCTGCTTAAGATGATTCACATACATTCGGGAAAACTTTATCGCCTTTAGCCATTCCCCCAATTTTGCAAGCACAAGACTTTTCATGCCATAAACAGTACCGGTATAAAAAAGATACCTGGATTTTTCAGCATGAGAACACGATTGTAATTTACTTTCAAAAGTTGCAAGGGAACTATCAACAAACTTAAGATACCGGTATCCATCAATTATATAAGACTCATAATCTATTATTTCAATCTGCCCGGCATTTAAATGCATGAATAATGCATCAATATTATCCGGCTTTTCTTTAAGAATTGAAGCAATATCCGTACGCGCTTTCACATACTGCTGATTCATAAATCGCTCGATAACATTCTCGATACTCGAATCGAGCATGAGTGTTGAATGACTATTCGCAACTATACCAAAAAGGAGTATACTGAATACTTTTTTCATCATAAGATATATAATATAATAACCGTTCACAGGTTCAGGGTTAAAAGGTTCCCTGTTTAGAAAATTCAAAAGTAATTGCTATTAAAGGATAAGCGTATCTCGTTGTTGGTAATTCGTCGTTCGTATCTCGTTTCACCCTTCACGAACATTCATCCGATTCTCCACAACTTTTTGAGTAATTACAGTGCTGCGCTTAAAATTCGTCTTTCTGCTATTTTCTCGCCGGTAGCGACCACAATAGATAGAAGTGTGTTGCTGAAAATCAAATCCTGTGCTATTTTAAACTCGCTTTTCAAATTTCATCGTGAATTATTACACAAGCTAAGGACTTCATGAAATCTCTAATCGCAACCCTCGATTCCAACCAGAAAAAAGCCGTTTTATGTACAAAAGGGCCATTACTCATACTCGCCGGAGCCGGCAGTGGAAAAACTCGGGTTCTTACTTTCAGAATTGCCCGGCTTATTAAAGAAAAACACTGTAAACCCGAGAATATTCTGGCAGTAACGTTTACCAATAAAGCCGCAAAAGAGATGCGGGAGCGTATTGCCAGGCTTACCTCAGAAAAAATCGCGCAGGCAATGACCGTGTGTACTTTTCACAGTTTCGGCGCTCGCATATTAAGAACCCATGGCAAACATATCGGCATTTCACCCAATTTTTCTATTCTAAGTGATTCTGAGCGCATATCAACGATAAAGTCAATAATGAGAATTACCAGTACCACGCTCCGGAAGGAAAATCCCAATGAGTTCGGTACCCGGATCAGTCTTGCGAAAAATGCCTCATTGAACCCGGAAGAATTTAAGAAACAGAATCCGGATAATAGAAAAACACAGCGTGTCTATGCTTCATACAGAGCATTTATGCTAAAACGTCAATCAGTGGATTTTGATGACCTGCTCCTTCTGCCGCTGCAATTATTTCAGAAACATCCTGAAGTACTGGAGATATACCGGAAGAAATACACATTTCTCTCTATCGATGAATTTCAGGACACCAACGCTGTCCAGATGAAGCTCTGTGATCTTCTGGCAAAACCTCAGAACAACATCATGGTTGTCGGGGATGATGATCAGGGTATTTATTCATGGCGCGGAGCGGAGATTGATAATATCCTCCGATTTCCATCAAAGTTTAAAGGGTGTAAAACAGTTATCCTCGACCGTAATTACCGATCAACACCGGAGATTGTCCTTGGAGCCGCAGGAGTCATTGCCCGAAATGAAGTGAGAAAGCTTAAAAATATCAAGGCGGTGGCGCGTAGCAGCACTCCTATCCAGACCTTTCAGGCGGAGGATGAAAATGAGGAAGTGCAATGGATTATCAGCGCTATCATGGATAACCATAAAAACGGATATTACTTCTACAAAGATCATGCACTACTCTTTCGGACCAACGCTCAGACGGCCCGTTTTGAGGAAGAGTTACGAATACAACGGGTTCCATATACCGTTCAGGGTGGCATGAGTTTTTTTGAGCGTAAAGAGATTAAGGATATTCTTGCTTATCTGCGTTTTTTCGCGAACACCTATGATGAGCTCAGTCTGCAGCGCGTCCTTAAAGTGCCAAACAGGAATATTGCAAAAACTACCATGGAAGCAGTTGAAGAGTTTTCCGGCCGCCGCAAAATCCCTCTGTGGGACGCTTTCAGAAAGTATGATCATATTGACAACCTTCCATCAACGCAGAAAGAAAAACTGGCGGCGTTTGTTGAATTTTTTGATCGCCATGAGGCGAACTTTGAGAAGGGAGTCCTCGCGGAAACTGTCCGGGCGATTCTTGATGAGTGCAAATATATTAACCTGCTGGAAAAGGCTTATAAAAATGACAAGACATTACAGATGCGTCTCGATAATGTTCAGTCAATTATTCATTCCCTGGAACTCTTTGAAAAAAAAAGTAAAAAGCACGTAACCACACTACATCGCTACCTCCAGGATTGCGCCCTGCTTGCCAATGATGATCCTGATGAAGAAACCAGGAGCAAGGGCGTGATTATCATGACTCTCCACAAGTCTAAGGGACTGGAATTTCCCGTGGTATGCCTGCCACTCCTTGATGATGCCGTATTTCCATCACCTCGCTCATGCGAAGAAGGTAACATTGAAGAGGAGCGCCGCTTGTTTTATGTCGGCATGACCCGCGCACAGAAACATCTTATTTTAACCGCACCCCGTACCAAGCTCTTTCGTAAAAAATCCTATAAGGTAAAACCCTGCCGCTTTATTTTCGAAATACCGGTGGAATGTATGGATGGTAAATTCGGCGAACAGGAGGAAGAGAAATTACAGAAAGATAATGAGAATTTTTTTGCCGAGTTGAGGGAAAAGTTCGGTGGGAAATAGTAAGTAAAATCGTAGCCGTTCACGGGTTTAAAGGTTCAAGGTTCTAGGTTGAAATCCAAAATTGTT
>CBDVBE010000237.1:0-10294 GCA_965372145.1 uncultured bacterium
AACCCTCAGAATTCAGGATTACCCAGCAGTTATACCTACAAGATGGCGATAGATAATGATAATTCCGTCTGGATACCGACACGAAAGGGTGTGGTGCATTTTAACGGTTCTGCATGGACTAATTACAACAAGTCTAATTCTCCGATACCCCATGATACTGTTTTTGCCGTTGCAGTTGATAACATTGGTAATAAATGGTTTGGTACCTTGCACGGAGATGTTGTTAAATTTGATGGAACGAATTGGGAAGTTTTTAACACAATAAATTCAATTTTACTAAAATATGCGATTCATAATATTAAAGTAGACCATAGTAATAATATCTGGTTTGGCACAGAATACGGGCAGTTGTTTAAATATGATCACAGTGATTGGTACGTGTATAACTCGTCGAACTGCAATATTCCTGATGAAGCAGATGAGTTATATACTATTGCTATAGATAATTTAAATAACAAGTGGGTCACAATGAACGGAGGGGGCGTCATTGTGTTTGGGCCGGAATTAAATACTGGCTATAAGTATAAGTAAATCTGGAACGATGGGGGAGATTTATATTTATTAATCCTTCACTTAAAGGGAAAGGGGCACGTCATGAAGCGGTACTTGCAATTGCTCTCGCGGGGAGGGCTCGTTGTGCTAAGTGCGGGGGTTCTTTTTGCGCTATTTGCGTTAGATTTGCAGAAAACCCCAACAGGGTATATGGGTATTATCGAGGTACCTGAAGTTAAATTGCATGAAACAGGAAATAATATGATTTTATGCAGAATGCCGGGATATGTTTCTATCAGAAATTCTGTGGGGCAAGCAGGTATACCTCAGAAGACTGTTCGATTGGCAATTGGTCAAAAATGTTTAAAACCGATTGTAAAGGTGCATATTCTTAAAAAGGAAGAAATTAAACTTGTAAATAAGATATATCCTGTCCAGATGGAATGGACGTTGAATCGTCCTGTATCGGAAAGGCCATTCAGTTTTGACTTTGCGTATTACACAACTGAAGGAAAAGCTACGCCACTTGTTTCAATTTCAGAGCCTTTCGGTTGTCATGGTATTCCTGGTGTAGAATTGACTATCAGGCCTGTTTATTATAACCCGGTTAAAAATCTTTTAGTTGTTATAAAAAAGTATAAACTTGATATTACTATGCCTGAGGGAATAGGCTCTATTCCCATACTTTCATCGAAAGCACATTATGCATATGTAAAAAAAGTTTTTCTAAATAGTAATGATATTTCATTCTCAAATGCAGGTACTAAAGAAAATTACCTCATTATAGTCGCACCTACGTATGATGAGAATGAAGACCTTGCACGTTTTATTACTTTCAGGGAAAAGTTATACAATGTTTCCAAGGTTACCACAACAGAGTCTGGCGGTTCTGCATCGGCTATTAAATCGTATTTACAAGATCTCTGGAATGGTAGCCCGGAGGAGAAACCTTGCTATGTCCTGTTTGTCGGAAAAGGAGCCAATAGCGGTAATGATGCGATTCCGTATCACAGCGGCAGTGCAAGTACCTACTGGTCGTATCATAAAATGGATACCGATAATTATGGCGATATTTTCGTAGGTTGTTTCTTTGTACGTTCTGCTACAAAACTAAAGAATATTATAAACAAAACAATTTATACCGAAGAGAATATTGATGATTATCCAAAAGTTACGACTCAATATTCTTCATATTCAGATAATGCTCACATTAAAAATGAATGCAATACCATAAAAACCTGGCATTGGGATAAAAGCGATTTAGAGGTAAGCTGGATGGTACCTGAGGTTAATCAGAGTGGTTCAACTTTCAAACAGCCGTTAATAAAACAGATCAATGCAAATGAAACCCGTTATGTAGCATATCAGGGACATGGCAGTCAGACAAGCTGGCAGAGCGGATTGAGTACCAGCGATGTAAATAATCTGACGAACGATGAAGTATTTCCGTTTGTATGGAGTTTTGCATGTCTGACCGGCACATTTACAAATAGCTCTGAATGTCTTGGAGAAGCTTGGATAGGCGCTGAAGGTGGAGGATGTATGTTTACCGGTGCATCGGTAAGTTCAAGTTATTACCAGAAGATATTTAATGCCGGTATGGCATGTGGCGCTGCCAAGATGGATGATTTGACCACTATTGGACAAATATATAATTTTGCGAAAATGTACTGTCGTGATTCCACAGCAATATTAGACGATCCGGGTTTTAATAAGGTAGGTAGTATATTATACGAATCAGGTGAGGCTATGTATAATCTTTTTGGTGATCCGGCACTTGAGACTATTACCTATGAAACAGGTATCTCTATGGTTGATAAAACTGTTTCGGCTTGTAGTATGCGGATGAAATCGTTTACTTCATCATTGATAACACTCGATATTCCAAGTGCGGGGAAATATACTCTTGAAGCATACGCAGCAGATGGACAAAAAATCCGTACCATTGCTGCAGATAAATACCTTTCGGCTGGAGAACAGGTGCTGCCATGGAACGGCAGTGTTTTTGCGAATGGCCTCTATTTTATCCATCTGAGCAAAGAGAAGAAAACAGTTGTAAATAAAATCATATTATTGCAGTAATTTACACACTGCATGAAAAGCCGGCAGGCATTTTCCTATCCCTCTCCCTAGTGCCTGCCGGCACTTTTAAAAAAGAAAAAGGAGAGAGGGAATCCCGAGGCACATTACATATCCATTTAATAACCGAGGAGGTTATCTGTAAAATGGAAAAAGTAAATAAGCCTGTAGCAAGCAAGAAAAAAAGTATAACAGTTGATAAAATTAAGGAGATGCTGGAAAAGTACAAATTTAAACCTGAATTTGTACCCAGCACAAAACAACTGCTCTTGAATTTAAGATCGATTCATGAGTTGAAAGTTAAAAAACTCATGCAGAAAGGACAAATCCAGAGGTGCAGGCAAATGAGGTACAATATGGAAAGTAAGTTACCGTGTACCTCAACTCCTCTTTAATAAAAGGATGTGAGGAAAAGTAGTTACTACTGGCAGGTGTCACCATTCCCTCTCCCAAACCACCTGCCAGTGCCTCACCCCTTTTATAAAAGGTGAGTGTGGATAGCCTGGAGGGGATATCTACATTTCACCTTTTTAGTTTAACAGATTGATATTGAACATTTGTAACATGCAGTCAGGATGATAGACTAGGTCTCTTTAGAATTCTCTTCCCAGGTTGTTAAGTTCCCATTTGTATAATACCATTCCATCAGACACGACAAAACTTAATGGTTCCGATATCCAGGCTGTCGATTTTGGTGTAGCGTTTTCCCGCATTACTTTTCCAAGCATCTTTGGCTTTCCGAGAAATAGCTTTTCATCCCCATTTACAGGCATGGCAACAAATATTGGGTTCTTCGGGTCCTCGGAACCATCTCTTAAGACAAGCCATGAACCGTCTGGCGAGAATTCAAAATGCGAAACAATCAGACTTTTTACTTCTGAAAAGACTGACAACTTTTTTCCTAACAGTTCAACGAATGTTTCATCCCGCTGGCAATTTTGCCACCTTACAAGCCATATGCGGCTTCCATGTCCTCTGATGTATTCTTTTAAGATGGCAAAAGGATGCATAGGATGAACTGTAAAGTAGTTAAGGCGTGATATGTCAACATCGAATGATTTCCGGCTATTGAAAAGGGAACAAAGTGGATGTTTTGTTTGCTTTAGATTGAAGTCAAATGCTTCAAGCAAAGTATCGTTGCGGTTGTAATTGATTATCATGTCGTCCTTTATTGCCCACGGCTCTCCTTTTACACCATAATGCCTTCCAATCTGCTCCAGTTCCGCCAGCACTGTGTAATTGCCTTTCAAATCGAATTGCACAATCTGGAAAATCCGGTCGTCAATCGGTGTAGTCCCTCATTCAACCTGTATAATAAAAGTAAAGGGTTGTGTTGGGATTACTCGAACATCGGTAATGCGCAATTCCATTTTTGGATAGGGGATATGATCTAAAAAAACATGAGTCTTGGTGTTGAAAATCATGAATCCTCTTGACTGTCCATAGGCTATCCATTCAGAATCAAATACAGGAGGATGTGAGAATAGCCCTCCTGCACTCGCTCCAAAATGATCTTTTATCAAGTGGTCATATTGAATCTTATCACCTTTGAAGCGAATCAAAGTAATCGCACTATTGATAACATTTGTTCCCACGGCATTTTCAACGGGTACAGGGAAAATGCTGTAAACATCTTCCTTGAGTCCCACTATTAATGGCCACAGGTCAGGTTTCTTGCCGTATTCTAACAGATAGTGTGATTTCATGCCTTCTATTTCCTCCTTCGGGAGTTTATTCGTTGCGCAGCAAAGAAAAAGGAGCAAGGACAACCAGAATGCAGACCTAATTGCCATTCTGACCTCCAAGTTTGTCCTTCTGTTTTGCATATTCTTTCAATATTCGCTTTAAGCTCGCATAGTTTGCTTCTCTGGTGTCTTCGATACTGTCAACATTCTCATCATCAGCGATAATGTTAATAATACCATCATTCAAATTCTTGAGTTTCTGTTCATCATTAAGTCCAAAGAATTCAAATGGATTTATGAAAGTGAACCTAAGCCATAAGTCCTTATCGGTAATCAAGTCCCAGTATTCCTCACAAAATTTCTGGTATCCTTTTCCGCCAATAGCGATCAGTGTCATGTACCAGTCAGTGCCGAAAAGAAGGCGCTTATATACCGGAGAATTTTTAGCGTAGCTGAGAACATGCCGGAATGCTTCACTATTTTTCTTTATATCATGACAGGAAAAGTCCGCATATACATGCGGATAATCTTCCATGAGGGATAGAATTTCCGTAATCCAATCGCTCGTAACGCCTTTCTGCCATTCATCACCCCCAAAATGAGCAAGACAGAGCTTTAGCTTAGGAAATTTCTCAAGGACTTTTCTCCATGCTTTCGGGTGCACATGGTAGGTGTAAAAATAATCCGCTTCATAATCAGCGGAAAATTTAGCTATCACCGGATTGCCGGGTAATGACTGCGGCAATGGCTCTCCATGTTTCTCCCGGTGATACTCTTCAGGGGTTCGCCCGAAAATCAGCGGGTACTGTTTGTTATATTCCCGATAATAGAGCATTTCATGGGTAGTCATACCGCCGGGAGAGCAGTGGACAAGAATCGGTATGCCCTCTTCTTCGCATTTGCCATAATAGCAGTCCGATTTCTTTCCTGAATGCTCCCAGAGATGTTTCAGGGCAGGATCAAGCGGCTGGTAGCCAAGTGGTGTATACATCTTGAATCCGATGAAAACCCCTTTTTGTTTTGATGTGGCCAATTCCTTGAATGGATAATCCCATGCACCATACAACCATCTCGATTTTTCAGGTTCAGAGCCGGCTTTTTTTCGCCAGCGCCGAGGCTCATAATGGTACATTGGAATGAGCTTAAGAGGATGATTTTTAACGGCAGCAATAGTATCTTTATATTGCGTATACCAGTGTGAAAAGGATAATGTGTTCTCCCCCGGCAGAAGGATCTTTTCTCCTTTATCTTCCTGATGAGTTCCCGAATTCCTCTTGAAATAATACCAGGGCATTTCATCGTCTTGATAAATTGTCTGTCCGTCATATCCGGCAATGTGTGCATACTCCATATCCATGGGCATGACAATCATCGGGGAAAAGAAATCGCTGTTCTTGTAAAGGTCTGTTTGGCCGATAAAGCTCTTTGGTCCGAATGTCTTTACGTTATCATTAACAGCACGATCACCGATTGCAGTTGTTGGCATCACCTGGATTTTTCCGCCTTCACCTATCACAAATCCGGCAATCCAGCTTTGAATACCTTTCGAGGAAGCGTTATCGATTTGCTCCCTTGTTTTTCCATTAATAAGACAGTTCTTATCCCACAGCAGCGGAAGTGGGGTGCATGCGCCATTCTCAATATGCATGTGCGAATCAACAATGCATCGAGGTGTCGGAATTATTACTGTCAGTTTCCGGCCGGTTTTTTCCTGTATGATTTTATCCGGTTGCCAGACAATAGTCTTATCTGCATTTATTTCATTGCCCATTTATTAGCTCTTCAACTGCGCATGAAATGCGGCCTGGTTTTCGGTTACTGGAAACTATAACAGGTTATTGTTTCCTTTTTTCAAGCTCAACTGTAAATTGACGCCATCGGACGATATAGAAACTATCTAAAGCGCATAACAATTACCTGGTGAGAAGCATTCTGGAATGCAATATACGGTTTCCCTTCTTCAATAGTAAATGAGATGTTTTTTTTCTGATATCCGGTAGCAAAGCCCTCTGTACCGAGTGCTGCCCAGATAGTTCCATCAAGACGTTTTACCACAATTTTGTCGGATAATCCCTTGTCAATATATGCGGCATAGGGATAATCCAGACTGTCAGTTGAGCATTCAATGTTATTCATTATTTCGCCTTGTGAAAAGGTGGCTGGGTTGCCAAGATTAGTCCAGAGATTGTTGGAAAGCTGAACAGCCTTTGCGTTAGTGCTGGCGTTATCTTTCATACAAAAATAGGGTGTGTTATTTTGTCTGATATCAAGTGCATTCGCGGAAAAATAACAACTTACTGTATTACCTACTACTGACCAGGTATTTGATGAATATTTTCTTATATATTGTCCGTTCCATTCAGTATGAAAGGTGATATGGGGGGTAGCATTCTGATCAATATTAATTGCAAGGTGACTGGGATAATATCCATCCGTATATAAAAAGCCAGTGACATACTCCCAACCATTACCATAGTTATATTTGACAAATACAGAATCAGCTACTTGGTTAGGACTAACTATATATGGGATATTATTATAAATCGTCAGGTTTCCTCTAAAACAACCATATCCCTGACCGAAGTTTATTAATCCCAATTGGGTCCATGTATTTCCAATTAATTGTTTTACGTTGCTTATACTAGATTTTGAGGTTTCTCCATAATACAACATGTAAAAGGTTCCGTTTTCAGATACTTTCAATACTACTCGACTGGGATCCTCTCCGGTATCTACAATATTACTGCCAACAGTTTGCCATGAACCGTTTGTATATCGTTTTACATATAATTGTGCAGGATCATCAGAGGTAATGTAGGCAACATAGGGAACGTCATTATACACAGCAATAGAAGGATCTCCATCATGTGCATCAGAAGTGACAACAGCAGCACCTACTGCTTCCCAATCAATCCCAACACTCAAATTAAGCGTACTGCTGGTTGTCTGGTTTCCATCATCATCAGTAACCCGATAAACTATTGAATATTGCGGTAAGTAAATATACGGGGCAGTGATGGTGATATCCTCAGTCATCTCGACAAAACCTGTATTACCAATGTTCCACTCATGTTTTACTATAGTACCATACCCATCAGAACTTACACCATCTATAGAAATTGAAGTGCCGAATTTTGCCGGATTTGCACCGGTATAGTTAATTGAAGCAGTAGGATTATCCTGGATTACTGTAATAGTCACTGGTTCTGTATCTTCATTACTATCTTCATCCCTTACCCTTAATTGTGCAGTATTGCTTCCTGTTGAAGAATAACTATGTGTTGTGTTCATTGTTGTACTGCTCGTATAGTCATAACTCCCGTTGCCATCGAAATCCCAGGCATATTCAACAATTGTTCTGTCTGCATCACTTGCCGTACCGGTAAAAGGGATAACATCGTTTATAGTAATAGTTGTGTCATTACGAATGGCGGTAATTACCGGTGCATTATTTGTGACTGTCAGTATCGCATCATCACTCGTCTCACCATCCATATTGTCAATAATAACCACATTCATTGTATAGGTATTTGCACTACCTGGTGCGGTAATTGTATGAGAATTTGAGGTGGTTGTTGTTGGTTGACCGTTGTTAAAAGTCCAGCGATATTCCTTTATACCCTCCGGATCTGAAGCTACGACAGTGAACGTCACCTGATCACCTATTGAACTGTTCATATCGGGGAAAGAGGTTATGGTTGCATCATGATTTCTTGTAGTAAAGCGATAATAGGAGGTTGGTGCTGAAGGACTTCTCAATGTATCGAGAACAGTATAATATTCAACATACCAGATATATTCCGTAGCACCTTGAAAGGTAGTAAAGGTATGTTGCGTCTGGGATGAAACCGTTGTGGTGTTAAGGTTTGAAGGACTGGTACCGTAAAAAAGTTTATACGTAATTGGATCCAGATCATCATCAACAGCTGCATCCCAGGAAATGGTAACTCCTCCGATATTTTCAATATCCGTTGCCTGATTCGCAGGCGAGATATTTGATATGTCTGAAGGTATAGTATTAAAAAGCAAGCGGATTACTGCCGAATCGAGATTGTGGTTTGTTGAACCATCTGCTGCGAAGATGGTAATGGTATTATTGCCATACTTAGTACCCAAGTCAAAACTACATTCATAAGTATCACCACTTATATGAGAAAGATCAGCAACATATACTCCATTAAGAGTGAAATAGGCTGTATCTATGTCGTTATCATCTGTTATAGTAAATCCAATTGTATCGGTAGCAGAGGTGACGCGATCGTTATCATTGGGACCGCTTGCATGGGTTATTGCAGGAGGTTCTTCATCCACAATGGTAGGGTCGTATTTAATAGCAACTTCAAGAGGTGTCTTGTTGCCGGCAGTGTCTTCTGCTTCTACATTAATAAGGGTGAATACGTTTGGTTGCAGATCAGTAATTGTGGCAAAATAGATAGTGTCAAACAATGAACTGGTTTGAAAGAGATTGCTGCCGACTCTAAAACTTACTGCTTTAATACCATAGTTGTCTTTTGCAATGACTTCTACCTTTTTAGAACTGCTGCCAATAGATGAGCTGTCAATCCCCGGTTGAAGTAATTGTAATGAGGGGTTTTGATTATCACGGAAAACAGTGCACAGCAGTGAATTAAGATTTTTACTGGTAGAATTATCCTGGGAAACAATCTCAATTTTATTTATATCAGGGTCAAGACTTACATTTTTTATATAAGTTCCTTTTGTTGGGTCCACTGTATCACCATCAATGGTAACCCACGCTATTCCGCTAATATCATTAATATCCGCTTCAATTTGAATCGATGAATCTTTTATGACAGTACTATCATCAGGTTTATTTAATGTAATGGCAGGCCCAACAGTATCTTCAAATGTTGAATCATAGTAAAATGTTGAATATCTGGTATTACTATTATTATTCTGACTGGCATCCACAGCAACAGTTTTTATCGTATTTTCGCCATAGGTAAGTGTTACTGTATGTTTGTAAATACTATCATTTGACGTTACGGCATTATCATCTATCGTTACCATTGATATACCGCTTTCATCTCTAACTTTATAGGTAACTTCTAATAAGGAATCTGCTGTAATTGTACTATCAGGAGGAGAAAGAAGGGTTATTTCCGGTGCAGTCGTATCTATAAAAGACGGATCATATGTTACCGTGACGTTTATGCTATCCTTATTGCTGTTTGGACTTGCATCCACAGCTATCACTTTTATTGTATTTACTCCCGTAGAAAGAATAACCGTGTCTGTATAAATACTGTCACTTGAAGTAACTAAATTATCGTTTATAGTTACAGAGGCGATACCACTTTTATCAGTTATCACCAGTTCTACCTGTACCAGGGAGTCTGAAGTTATAGAGTTATCAGGTGGGGATTTGAGTTTTATTAAAGGTTTTGTAGTATCTACTTCATTTGAGGTAACGGTTAATGTGTATGCTAAACTGGTATCATTACCATAGTCATTGCTAACAATACACCTATAGGTTCCATTATCCTCTAATGTCAGTGAAGTGAATTGTAATGAATCAGTTGTTTCATTCAGTGTAGTAGTATCGTTTTTCACCCATTGAAATGTAAAAGGCTCTGTCCCTGCTTCCATAATGATATACATTAGAAAAGTGGAGTCAACTGCAGGAGTGCCTTGGGTTATTATAGAATCATTCGCAATTTCGGGCGTTATTTCAAAGTCCGGTTTACTTGGATCCCCACAAAAAAGATAGGCACTTAAGGTAATGGCAATACAGGAATAAATTGCTACAGTAAAAGGTTTTATCTCCATGATTTGATCCTTCTTAGTTTTAACGAATTAAGCAATTTTTATTATAAAAGTTTTTAAACAGTACAATACAAAATAAACAATTGGTACTGGTACTGTCTGTGATTTGGATCACATACTGATAAACAATCAAAATAAACTAAATTGATCTAACAATTGAGATATTTTCAGTAATTTGCACAGCAGTCAATTATTTTAAATAGAGCCTGTCCCATTGGCGCCCCTCACAGTGTGGTCACGGTTTCCGGGTG
>CBDVBE010000238.1:0-10286 GCA_965372145.1 uncultured bacterium
CTATTTTTAAAATAATTTTCGCTACAATTCAACCAAATTAAGCCATAACTACCAAAATAACAAGGGAGGGATAATATAGTATATAAAATAATGATAAAGCTCTTGTTAAAGCTCATTTATTTTCAAAATTATTTGTGACAACCTTTATAAAAAAAGTAAACTTCTATTGTGAGCAAAGGATAAAAAGAAATTTTGTTTATAGGAACAGGATGTGTTATATTTGAAATGGAGGTATCTCAAAAAATATATGTGTTTTATATTTTGTAATGTTCCCTTTCTTTTAATCATTAACCCGTTAAATAATTATGAAAAAACAAAATTCTTTCACCCTTATAGGTATTAAATTCCTCGGTGTTCTATTTTTTATAGTACACCTTTGTTTTGGCCATGCCCACGTTTTCATTGATTACAAAGTCCATGCCTGTATCAATGAAAGCGGCCTTGAAGGAGTATATGTTAACTGGACTTTTGATCGTATGTATACTCAGTTTATTAAAAAAGAGTTTGATACAAACAAAGATAATGAATTAAATAAAGAAGAACAGGCGGCTATATTTAAAAAATTCAATAGTGATTATGCTAAAACCGATTATTTTACCGTAATTAAAGTAGATGGGAAAAACTATTCCATACCAAAGCCTACCAATTTCTCTGCAAGAATGATTAAAGATAAAGGCATGGTTGCATACACCTTTTTTCTCCCCCTTAAATTAAACGCGCCAAAAAAGAAAATGGATGTGCAGGTATACTTTTTTGATCCGGTGATATATGTTGCATTTACCATCATGCCAAAAGACATCACTATCCAGAACAAGTCAAAAAATATTGAAGCCTCCATATCATTAAAAAAGGAGAAATATGTCAATTGCCCAACCATCTTAATGAAAGCAGGTTCGTAATATGAAGTATAGACTGGTATTCATTTTATGTGCCGTGCTTCTAACAACATTGTGGGCAGATGATACAACTCGTTCAGACAGCGTTCCTTCTTCTGAAAATGCCCTTAAACAGGAAACTGAAACAAGCGAGGAATCCTTTGATAATCCTTTTGCTGAAGAGGGGGGAATTTCCGCACCTGAACAAACTGAGGGTGCTGCCGAAGCTATTAAACCAACAGACAAAAAGGAAAAAGCCCCACCGTTCTGGTACAAGTATAGCTTTGGGAAAAAATATGTTACCACTCTACAAAAAAAGCTCAATATAAAAGTTTCAAATCTGGTGTATGAATTAAAAGCAAACATGACCTTTACAAAAGCGATGGTGTTCTTTTTTGTCTGCCTTGTTTATGCAATTCTCCATACGGGAGGTCCGGGTCACGGGAAACTGATATTGGGAACCTATTTTTTAACAGATGACCAGAAAAGAAAAAAGAGTGATGCTGTTGTTGCGGGAATAATTGTTTCATTAACCCATAACGGCATGGCCGTATTATTAAGCGGGCTTCTCTATCTGTTTATCCGTTCTTTTGGCGACCAGAGGCAAATGCAGGAAGTGGCAAAGCAAATCGGCGGAGTGTTTGTTATAATAACAGGTATTGTAATAATGCTCACTACCATTCTAAGAGGTAAAATTACCCTGATTGCAACGAAAATATTTCCATTTCTGAATGCCGAAAGATTAAAGAAATATCCTCTTTACATAATTGCTGTACTGTCCGGCATCGTACCATGCCCGTTAGCATGGACCGTATTGGTGTTAGGTATAACAACAGGGTTATACTGGCTCGGCCTTATTGGTGTTTTCGGCATGGCCCTTGGGGCCGGTATCACCATTGGTACCACCGGTTTAATCATTCTTACCGGCAAAGACAAATTGTTCAGTTTTGTAAGCAAAGAAAAGGCTGAAAATTTTGCCCATATTCTCAGATTCGGTGGCGGCCTGTTTCTGGTCTTCTTCGGGTATCTTATGACACAGGTTGTAATGTAACATTTAAACCTGAAAACAGCAGTCAGAAATACCCAAAGGGCATAACTACCAGTGGAAATGAATTTCCTACTGTCCGTTTAACAGAAATCAGAATAGACACTAAAGATAATGATCCACATTTGAGTAACGTAGAAAAACTTACTCTGTATAGCGAAATTCCTTCTGCACCACACGCGACATATCAACTACTAACTGATTCTGCTTGTTTTTATAAATATAGTAGTGGTTGAGTGGCTCCTCCACCGGACCACTCATTGGTTGACCATGCAATGTAAATACTCCCTCATGGCAGGGACATTCAAGCCGGTTATTGCTGTTTTTTAACATGCACTCCCTGTGGGTACACACATCACTGATAGCATACAACCCGGCAGTATCACGAATCAGAAAAATCCGATTTCCCTCGTTATGAACAACCTGATTCAGCCGGAACTCAGAATAGTTCCCGATAACAGCAGCATCAGATCTGGGATTAAAGAAGAAATAATTAAACAGGACCCAGAGTATATACCCACACCAGATTACTGCAAGCGCACCAAAAAGCTGCTTTAAAAAAATTCGATTTCTCTTTTTATATTTCATTATTAATGATTTTTTACAAAATAATTATTGATAAAAATCAAAGGATAACTCTTCCGATTTGATAAAAAAGCGTACATAGTATCCAAGCAACAATAATAGGATAACAAAGAAAGAGTGCCGTTAATTTAATTGATCCTGTTTCATGATAAAACATGGCAACCGATGCCAGGCAACTTCCGCAGAGAAGAACAAAGAGCATGAGTGTTATTGCTGAGAGTTTTGAAAACGTTCTGTCTGCCTGGAGTGCTTTCGACAGGGTTTTTTTCCCTTCAGGACTGTATTCGATCCCATAGGCGGTAATAAGCGTGGAAATGATGATACCCTTTCCAGCGATACTGCTGATTATTGCGACAGAATTTTTCCAATCCTGCCCCAGGGGCTTGAATACCGGTTCGATAAGATGGCCGAACCTGGCAAAATAACTGGTATGAAATGAGAGGGTTATTCGCGGCGGCAATGGCTGCTCCGTCTCCCGTGCATAGACGGCGAGTTCATCATATTTACTCTGTGAAACTCCCGGCCAATAGGAAAACGCCCATATTATTATGGAGGCAATAACAATTACACTGCCGGCCTTTTTACAGAATATCCATCCATCTTTACCGGTTTTCCTGATAATCGAAATAAAATCAGGCCTTTTCAAGGGGGAATCAGGAATATCTTCTTCAGTCTCATCCTTTTTGATTGCAAGCATGAGGCGAAACAGGTATGCCGACAGAAGCGAAATAGCTATTCCTATCAGGTACAGGATAAACATGACGGTACCTGCCATAGCACTGCTGAACACAATAGAAATGAGCAGAACATAGACAGCAAACTTGGAACCGCAGCTCATAAACGGTGCGATAAGCATGGTGAGCAGCCTGGTTTTCCTGTTTTGAATATCATGAGCACAGTGAAGTGCATTAACACTGCATCCAAATCCAAAAAGCAATGGTGGAAAAGAGTTCCCGTTTAATCCAAAAAACCTGAAAAAGGAATTCAACAATCCGGCCGCTTTCGCTGTTAATCCACTTTCATGCAGTATATGAGAAAAAAAGAAAAGAAGGATTATATTTGGAACATAAACCAGAAACCCGCCAAGTCCTGTAAGAAATCCAAAAACCAGAAAATCACGTAACAAAACATGTGAAACTGAATTCCAGACATAGAGGAAAAGACGCTGAAACAGATGATCAATTATTTTAGTCGGATGGGTACCCAAAAAGAAAATAGTATTGAAAAGAAGCCAGGTAATAAACAGAAATAAAAGATAACCACCTGTTTTTTTTAAAACTTTAGAATGAATGCTACCCATTAGTAACTCTTTTTCTGCGCCCTTTTATATATAGCTTCAGGAATTATTTCTACGACTGAACAGGTGGATACAAATTCCTCCAACAGTAATGGCACAAACCACTACTACTGCCGGTGGATAATCTGTTGCCACTGCCAGTAAAAATCCAATAATAGTACCCAGCACACCGAGTACTATTGAAATGATCATGAATTGCTCAAGTCCCCGGCTTCGCTGTTCAATGAAAAAAGCCGGAACAATGAGAAGGGAGGTTGTTAACAGGGGGCCGATAAGAACTATACCACCTGTAATTATCAGTGTGGCAGCCGCCCGATACATAACGACAATTGTATTGTACGATTTTTCTTTTATTTTAAGTCCCTCTTCATCAAGAGAATAGGCATACAGAACTCCCCGATATCGAATCCCAGCACACAATAATACCAATGCAACAATAATGGTTATAACCAGCTCAACGACGTTTACCGCCAGTATTTCACCCTGAAGTAAATTTTTAAAATGGGCTTCTACATTAGGTGAGAGTGCCATAAAAAGAATTGTCAATGTGTTCCCGATACAGAAGAGCGCAGCCAGGATTAATTCCCGCCGGCGCATTGATATTCGCTTTTTCCCGACATTCAAAGGGAGAAGTATCATAATAAGAAATAATGCTACCGCAGCAAAAATATAGAGGAGGATAGTAGCATCAGGAGAGACACCGGCAAGCATGGCCCCTGCAATAACCGCTGCGCCGACCGGAGGGAGTGCTATACCAAGAAGAACCTCATTGCGCAGAGATAGCGTCGCACCAAGTGGTGGCGCTACCACCGCAAAGGTAACTGCTGTACATAGTGGAATAAGGACAAAGGAGAGGGTGAATAAATACTCACTCATCAAGATGCCCTCCTTCCACATGGAGTCGTGTTGCGGATGATGCCCAATGTTCGGTATGGGTAGTGGCAAGAATGCCAACCTCTCCCTTGCTGCAAAGTTCAGTGATAATCTTCTCGATATTTTTCTCTGTTTCTGCATCAGTGTTCACCGTTGGCTCATCCAGAACCAGTAACCGTGGATTACCAAAGAGTGCCCGGGCTAAAAGAACGCGCCGTTTCTGCCCTCCGGAAAGGGTTCCGAATCGGTTTTTCGAATAATCCTGCATACCGACCTTCGCAAGCATTTCCATGCCATGTTTACGCTTTGCAGTCCATTGAAACGGCAGCGAGGTGCAGACCACATCAAGCGCAGTAGCCGGGATATCATGATCGATATTAGATTCCTGTGGAATATAGCCGATTTCATTCTGCGTAATATGCCAGGTAACAGTCCCTTCAGAACAGGGAACCAGATTGAAGAGTCCGCGGATTATTGTGGATTTACCGCACCCATTCGGTCCTATCAAAAGAATAAACTGCCCCGTCGAAACTGATAATGAGATATTAGAGGCAATGGTAATAAAATTTTTACCGGTACCATACCCGAATGATGCTTTTGAGATTTCAACCAAAGCACCCATCTATTTCCCCTCCTTTGCCAGTGCTTCAAGCATTAAATCAAGATTATACTCCTGCAATTCAATAAAACTGTTTACCTCCGGTCGTGATTTAACCATATTGGCAAAACAGACCAACTGCGCACCAACACGTTTTGCTATTTTTCCCGGGAGCCTTGGATTCTGTGCCTGATGAAACAGGACCAGCTTCACCTTGTCGTTTTTTGCATCAGCAACCAGTTTCGCCAGGTGTTTTGAATTGGGAGGTATACCCGGTTTGGGTTCAAGACAACCGGTAATTTTCATACCAAAAAAATTACAGAAATAGGAGAGATCCGCATGATAGGAAATAACATGGATACCTTTCAGCGGCGCAGCCTTTTCCAAAAGATACCCTTCCATTTTTTGCAGTTTCTGCAAATATATTTGCAGCCGCTTCTTATAATACTCTTTATTCTGTTGATCGACAGTAAGAAATGCATAGTATATGTTTTTTGCTATATATTTTCCTGTATAGGGGCCGTTATTATAATGAGGATTTCCATGTTTATGACCTCCGATTTGGCTTTGTTCTTCAGGATTGTCGGGTATTTCAAGAATATCTATGCCGCGATAAACCTCAATCCATCCTGGATTACCTTTTTTAACCCGTTTATTCCGGGAAGCATTGACTATAGCGGTAAGCCAACGTTCTTCAGCTAACAGCCCCAGGCTGATAACCAGGTGAGCACGATTTATCTTGGGTAAAAAACTCGAACGTGCGCGAACAAGGTGAATATTCTCACTTCCCTGAGCAAGGGAAAAAACAGATACTTTACCACCACCAATCTCCTTTGCCATATCTGCTATATCCGGAATCGAAGTGATAATATTAAGCTGGGCTCGTAACGCGGTAAAAAGAAATAGCGAAATAAAAAGATACAATTTTATTCGCACATTAGGTATCACTGTAATAAGCTTCCTTCCCGGTAATAAATTCCTTTACATTAATTAATATACAATAAAAAGCTTAATAAATGTTCATTGTTTTGGTAAACATTTGGAACAATAAAAAGTCTCCTGATCAACAGCATCGATATTTTTATGCATATATTTATGGTAATGCTGTAGCGACAGTACGAAATCCGATTGCATCATCATCCATTTCCGGGAAATATGACGAATATCGCCACCATGCAGTAAGGTTCGTGGGCTTTTTACTGATGTCATTATAAAAACCACCTCGTAACATGTGGAGATCAGAGCTTTGGGGTCCCATTTCAGGACCGCGAAAATCTATACGGCTCATATCCCTTTTTTGGGAATAAATATCCCATACGAACTCCTCTATATTTCCAGCCATATCATAGAGATACCATGCATTCGGTTTTTTCTGTGCAACTTCCTTGGGCCCATTCGGATCATTGTTATTACTCCACCAGGCATATTCTGATATTTCCATACTGTCCTCAGTGGTGGTCGGATATGTTGCTTCAAAAGGATACTCCACAGAGGTATTACCATCTTTACCCCAGAAATATTCTGTTGTTCCTCCGCCATGGTATGCATATTCCCATTCATCCTCAGTAGGTAAACGATACGCATTGCGAGAAAAATCACATTGTAGGTCAACAAGACCATCAATTCTCATTCCTATACTGTCTATATTAACTAATGAAAAGGTATAACAGGTATCCCGCCCTTGTTGTTTACTCTTTTCGTTGCAGAAAAGAATAATCTGATACCACGAGACATATACTTTGGGCATTTTAGAAGTCACCGTATCAATACTAAGAATAATATTCCAATCTTCCTTGGAAAATTCCATTGTATCAAAAACGGCTGCGCCCATGACAGTATTCCACTCGGATTCAGTCACTTCAGTGGTATCCATGAAAAAATCCTTAGAAATGGCAGCTTTCGCCAAGTCTTTACCAATAAAGCATCCCGCTGGAAGAAGAACCATACCATGGTCCCGTTCATTAGTAAAAGTACCGCACTTACATTGTTCTGTGGTAAATGAGATTTCATTACTCTCACTGTACGAAGTACTGTTATAGGTATATACCTTTGCATAATAGGTTGTATTTTCTTCCAATCCTGTCAACAGAAAGGTTGTGTCATTTTTATAAATGATTGTTGTTCCAAAAGTACTGGAATCGCTCACTCCCGGAGCAGTGGAATAATAAAGGTTATACGCATTAAAATTTTCAGAAGGAGCTTTACTCCATACCATTTTTACTGCCGTTGCATACCGTATCTGAGGTTGATACAGGGTAACTGAACCGGGTACTTCCGGATTAACCGTTTTTATACACTTGACACATATGAGCCCTATGGACAGGAGGATAAATACTATTTCTTTTTTACCCATGGTACATCCTTGATTAAAGTCCTCTTCAGTTGTTGAATGGCCTTCGTGGGATTCAGTCCCTTCGGGCATGCTTCAACACAATTAAAAATAGTATGGCAACGCCATACACCGTCATTTTTATTAATAATCGGGAATCGTTCACCCTCACCTTTATCGCGTGAATCTGCTGTAAATCTGGCTGCCTGAAGAAGAGCTGCAGGGCCAGGATAATCAGAATTCCAGAATGAAGGACATGATGAGGTACAAGCTCCACAGAGAATACATTCATATAGCCCGTCTAATAATGCTCTTGCCTCAGGAGATTGTAACCCTTCACACTTGTGCGAATTTCCCTTCATAGATATAATATAAGGTTTTATTTTTTCTATTGCATCAAAAAAAGATTCAAGATCAATCGTGAGATCTTTAATAATTTCATAGTATGGAAGAGGTTTTATTGTGATTCTCTTTGTCTTAATATCCTGGATTTGCGTTTCACAGGCGAGCATGTTTTTCCCATTTATATTCATGGCACATGATCCGCATATGCCGCTCCTGCACGATCTTCTAAAACTCAGACTGCCATCATAATGCCACCGTATTTCATTCAAACAGTCAAGAACCGACCAGTTCTGCTTTGGGGTAAGGGAATATTCCCGGTAATAAGGTTCCTTATCCTTTTGTGGATTATACCTGAAAATATTGAATGTGTATGTAGTCATAGCAACTATCAATAAGTCCTTATAGGCCATTCACACCTTTGGTGCATTAATACCAGCAAAAACAGGAATCCATCATTGAGCAAACCCAGACTCCCGACTCCCCGGCAGTGACACAATCGGAAATTTACTCCGGCTGAATATTTATCACGGTAACCGGCTTATAATCAACAATCAATTTCTCATCTTCATGTTTTATAAGCGTATGCTTTAACCATGTTTCATCATCCCGCTCAGGAAAATCATTCCGAGCATGCCCACCCCGTGTTTCTGTTCGGGCCAAAGCACTTTGTGCAACTACTTCGGCGATATCAAGCATATGCCCTAATTCAAGTGCTTCAACAATTTCCAGATTATATACTGTCGTTTTATCTTTTATCAAGATATTCCCGTAACGGTCTTTCAGCACTTGAATATCACTGACAAGTGATTCCAGATTCTCAGCATGGCGGTATACACCGCATGCTTCCATCATCCTCCGCTGCAGGTCCTCGCGGATATCAGCGGTCTGTTCACTGCCGTCTGCATTTCGAAGAAAATCTATCTCAGCGGCAGCCTCTTCTTCGGTTGATGAAGGTACTTCAGGTCTCGATTTATTTTTCGTTAAAAAGGAACCTATTGTCAATCCAGCCCGTCTACCGAACACTGCAGCCTCTAACATTGAATTACACCCGAGCCGGTTCGCCCCGTGGACTGAAACGCATGCACATTCACCGGCAGCATACAATCCGGCAACCTTCTGCAATTTTCCATCAGCCAGAACTTCACTATCAATGGTTACCGGTATACCACCCATACAGTAATGCGCTGACGGTGCCACCGGAATGGGATCGTCAACCGGATCAATAGCACCAAACTTAACACATATTTCACGGGTTTGCGGTAATTTCTCATTTATAGTATCTTCTCCCAGATGGCTGATATCAAGATGCAGATACTCCTTCCCATCGATCCCCCTGCCGGCTTGAATCTCATCCTGCATTGCCCTGGCAACGATATGCCGCGGAGCCATTTCCATTTCATCAGCATACTGTTTCATGAATCGGTCACCGTTATTATTGAATAAATAGCCGCCTTCACTTCGGGCACTTTCGCTGATAAGGATTCCTTTCTCATAGAGCCCGGTTGGATGAAACTGCACAAATTCCATATCTTCAAGGCAGAGACCCTTACGAAATACCAGGGCCTGGCCATCCCCGGTATTTGCCAATGCATTTGTGCTTGTTTGATACAGTCTCCCATACCCTCCAGTTCCAAGCATGACTGCCGTGCTATGGAAAACATGTATCCCGCCGTTCCGAATATCCCATGCTGTCAACCCACAGCACACATTCTTCCCGATGATCAGCGATAGAACATAAAACTCACTATAGAATTGTATGTTGTTTTTAATACATTGTCCCCACAGGGAGGTTACAATCGCATGGCCGGTTCTGTCAGCAGCATAACATGCGCGGGCCACCGGTTCCACTCCCCTGTTCCGGGTATGCCCGCCAAAGATTCGCTGCATAATTTTTCCTTCTTCTGTTCTGGAAAAAGGAACGCCATACTTCTCAAGCTCATAGATCACTTCAGGGGCTTCATTCGTCAATAGTTCAACCGCATCCTGATCACCAAGGAAATCTCCTCCAACAACCGTATCAAACAGATGCCATTCCCGCCGGTCCTCTCCACAATTACCAAGCGCTGCGGCAATACCGCCCTGTGCTGCCCCGGAATGTGACCTGGTCGGATATACCTTTGTTACCACCGCTACATCGTAGTGCGGAGCTAACTGCAAAGCTGCCTGCAGCCCGGCAATGCCGGCGCCTACTATAATAACATCATGGGTATGTTTCGGTAATTCCATTGTTACTTTCTATATTTGTAACCGTTCACAGGTTCAGGGTTCAAGGTTCAGGGTTCAGGGTTCAGGGTTCAAGGTTCAAGGTTCAGGGTTCAGGGTTCAAGGTTCAGGGTTCA
>CBDVBE010000239.1:0-10274 GCA_965372145.1 uncultured bacterium
AGGCTTTCCATTTTCAGTCTTTGTCTGAAGTTTATTCGCTTTAATATAGTCCCACAGTTTTTTGGTGATCTCTGTCCGGGGAAGTTCTGTTGCTCCCAGAAACTCTGCGAGTTCATTTTTCAGCTTTACCGGTTTACTCAATCCTTTTGCTTCTGCCATTTTTTACTCCTTTATATCTGGAATTAGATGAAAACTCCGGGGTCAGATTTTCTGCCCATTTTATGTTGTTTAAAAATATTATTTAATACTCGCATATAGGATAATTATTGCATTTTTAGTTTTTTTTGGATAACTGCCGGGTTAAGAAACGATCCAGTGCATTGACAAACTTATTTCGATCACGCTGACTATATGCTGAGGGGCCTTTTGTCTCCATGCCGCAACTTCGTAGCTCGTCCAGAAGATCACGGACTCCGAGTCTGTGACTGATATTGTCCTCATCAAACATCTCGCCCCGGGGACTCAAAGCATATCCGCCTTTTTTGATAATCCTGTCTGCCAATGGAATATCAGAGGTAATCACCAGATCCCTCTCGTCAACTAAATCGACTATTTTATCATCTGCAACATTGTATCCTTCTCCGATTACAACATTTCTAATATGGGGCATTGGCGGTGTTCGGATATATTGATTGGCCACAAGAAGCAAATCAATCTTCAGCCTTTGTGTTGTTTTATAGAGAATCTCTTTGGCTGCTCTGGGACAGGCATCAGCATCAATAAGTATCTTCATGGTTAATCCGATTTTATCGATTCGTTCAGTAGTTCATCTGCTGCAACGGCTATGATATATCTATCAACTGTTTATGTAACTTACCTGCGAAATGCCTCTTAATATGAGAATATAAAACGATTGGCTATTGCGCCTGTAACTGCATGTAAGCGTAAAATATAACATCCATTACTCAGATTATTGCTACAAGACCTCTATCCGCGTTGAATTCACAATGATCAATCCGCCAATTTTTACAAGTACCTTTCACATTCATTAAAGTTTGTGTTCCAAGAACAAAACTGAAACCGCTTATACGAAATGGTTTTCCTTCCATGCCTGTAATTGATAACACGGGGCCAATATCGTCGGCGGCTGTGATCACTGTTTTCCCTGTCCCGTCGCCTTTTAAAGTGATTGCCTTTGCATTGAACGTAACTACCGTCGCCCACGTGGCAGTTCCTTCCGGCACAAGCACAATATCACTATCCGTTGCCGGATTGATTGCTGCCTGCACATCAACATGGGAACAACTGCTTGCAGGGATCGTATCTGCCGTCCCTATGGCAAAGCTTAAGAATATTGCATACAAGAATAACCCGGAGGAATGATTACAGGTCATACCATCTTCACTTTAAAAAAGACTCAATAGTATCCTTTATAATAATTCTATCAATATTAGAAATCCAACCTTTAAAGAAGATTAACCCAATGGAATTGATTTTTAGTTACTGGAACTTATTTAAAAACAACCCCTTTCTGTACATACGAATATTTTCCACAACTCAGCCTGAAAACATATATACCCGAACAGACAGTGCAGCCTACTTTATTTCGTTTATTCCAAATAATAGTCCTGGATATAATCAGTTGCCGCCTTCAGAGTAAAGGGCTGATTAGCACGCACCTCTATTTCAAATTCTCCCTCCTCATTACAATATTCCCATGCATAATCCTCCAAAGTCGGATAATACAAGTAGAGATCAAGATAATCGAGCGAAAGAAGGGTGTCATCGCATGAGACTTTTCCCTTTAATACTCCTTTGGGATAGGTGCCGGTGTCTATCATAACCTGATAGTCTTTGCCCTCTATTAAAGTAAAAACAAGTGAGTCAATGACCGTACCGCTGGTAATAGGAAAACTTTGCGCAGGATCTTTATCAGCAGTACCGGGATACCATCGTTCTTCATAATGGATGTCATTATAATACATATCATCTATTTTTACATAAAACCGCCCTATAGGCAGACAGGTAAATTTATAGATTGAACCATCGTTAGGGTACACATAAGCACTACCTAAGGTATACCCTAACCTGGCCGAGCCAGAACCAAAAAGGTTTATTTTCATTTAAGCATTTTCTCTAAAAATAAATTACTCAAATATCAAGTCACAATTTTATTAAGCAGGGGTAAAAGATTAAAAGCTTTTTGGTAGGGGAATGCATTCCCCTGGTTCCAAACAGCGCAAAAAACGCGCTGTTTTCCACCACCCCTTCGCTGGAGGGCATAGTGCGCGGGCATCATTTGGAAAGCGTGTTTATTATAGCCCAAAAATTAAAAACCGCAACAATCTCATTCTCCAAAATGTTTATTGTATATTCCAGCAATGAAATTACTAACAGAAAAATACAAAAAAGATATAAGTGGCGTTATCAGTTGTTTTGACCGTGTTGTCATAACAGGAACAATCCCAGGGATTTGTTACAGCGAGGGAATAACCGCTTATCTGTATCAACAGAAAATCCGTATATTTGATTACCAATCTTTTGTTTCACCTTTTCGTGATGAACTTCGGTCAAATGCAGAAAAACTTGCATCTGATAATGGTATCGATATTGAATTTGTTAGAAAATCTCACATACGCAAAGAAGACCTTGTGCAAAAAGCACTGGAGAAAAATGGTAAAAAATCCGGATTGGTTCATATACTGTCAGCAATGGAATGCTGTACAAGCTATATCCCCTGGCATAATAAAAAAACACATAAAAGCTATCTCAAAGCAACTCAGGGTAAATGTCTTCACTACTATTTCTATTTTATTGATGAAGAGTTGGGGTTAGGCTATATTCGTGTTCCAACGTGGTGTGATTTCCGTTTGCAGATTTATTTTAACGGCCACTCTATTTTAGCGAGAAAACTTGATAAGGCCGGTATAGGGTATACCATGCTTGATAATGCATTTGATTCTATTGATGATTATAAAACTGCTCAAACTCTATCGGACAATCTCAATGCAGAAGAACTGCATAATAAATTTGACGAATTAGCATCTCTTTACTGTCCGGTTTACCATCATTTCAACCAGACGTATCATTGGAGTATTATGCAGGCAGAATATGCATCAGATATCATTTTTAGAAAACAGGAAACATTACAACCACTCTACTCAGAACTTGTGACCACAGCAATTCATACCGTTACACCAGACAATATAATGACTTTTTTCAGTAAAAAACTTGATCCACGCTATAAGGGTGAAATCGGAAATAACTACAATGTGCGAATACAGGGTAGTCGTATCAAACACAGTATCGGTAAAAATTCAATTAAAATGTACGATAAATACGGTAAGATATTACGGATAGAAATTACGGTGAATGATATTCCTTTTTTTAAACACTACCGAGAGGTTGAACATAGGGATGGAACAAAAACTAAAAAATATGCCGCAATGAAAAAAACAATCTACAGTTTGAATCCATTGCAGGAAATTCTTAAAAATTCAAACAGGCGATATCTTGAATTTATATCATCAATTGATAACAAAGATGCAGGTCGTAAAAATCTGAATAAAATTTGTTCTCCCCAAAAAGAAAATGATCGAAATTACAAAGGATTTAATTTTTTCAGTGACGCTGACTTGTCGCTTCTTTTGTCAATTGCCAGAGGTGAATTTAACATTTACGGTTTTCAGAACAAAACATTGAAAAAGATTTTACCTTATTTTAAAAGCGGACAAATATCCCGACTTTTAAAACGATTGCGTGTGCATGGATTAATAAAAAAGGTTGGGAAAACGTATAAATACTATCTTACAAAATTGGGTAAAATCGCAATAACAGCGGCACAGAAACTAAAAGAAACAGTTCTTGTCCCGTCAATGTGTTGTTAATTTTCTGCCAAATAAAACACGAATCCTACTGGTAAGGTACTAACGTGTCAATTACTTCCAGATCCAGCCAATAGGGGAATGGATTACCAGCCGAGTCAAGAACGATCCCTCTAATAGTACCGCCGGGTATAAAATGTAAGTCATTATTTTTCTCTGTACCGTCAAGGTAAAGGGGCACAGGGTTTGCATAGATCGGGGTGTTGTTCCACCATTGCATGGCATACGTTGTATAATTCGTTGCATATGGTGAGGCCGAAACCATTACATAGTAATTTCCTTTACTATAACCGTCATATACAGCAGAATACCGGTAATTTCCCATTGAATCAATGGTATAGTCATTTATCATAACACCCAAGATCGAATTATTACCCGGTACGACCGGTTCTATCCTAAAATGTATTGTTCCATTACAGATAGGGTGTGTTGTGCCGGAACCGGAAAATGCCTTTCCCGTAAATACGACGTTGAGCGGGCCACCGGTTTGTCCCCCGTCATGCACCATAATAATATTTTTATCAATTAATGAATCCCCTGCTGATACCGTTAACCATTGTGCCTCCCATGCGTTGGCTTTATTACCATAATAGGTATAGTGGAGATTAGAAAAATCACTTTCACTGATACGAAGCGAGTACACACCCGGGTTTATATTTGAAATTGTATAGGTGCCGTTTGAGAAATACTCTTCTGCGACAACATAACCAAAAGTATCAAACACCTCAATATCAAAACTAGGGTTTGGCGTTATCCCATCATGCTTGAAAACAGTGCCGGAAATGGATCCTTTTCCTCCATGGTTTCGTCTGTTTGGTGAAGTATGGGGCAATTTCTTTACAAAGAAGCTTTTCTTTCGCCTGAGAGAATCTCGTTCCGTTTTTTCCATGCGAAGTTGTCTAAAGGGGGAATGGCTGTGTATATCCGGAAAAGCACTGCATACCAATACAATTAACACATAAAGGGGAATCAGACGGATGTTCATTATTATTCCTTGTAATAATGTTATAAAAAGTAGATGAAATGTAATGCTTAACTATTAATCTAATAAAAAGTAGCTGCTTTATGACAAAACAAGGGAGAAAAATGCGAGAATATTGTTTTATTTAAACACATTCTGAATTTCAAGGATATCGAGTGCAAGAGTTAAAGCGCTATTTAATTCAGATAGTTTTGGGTCGGAAAGACTTCCTGTATAATTTGTCAAAAGGGTTTTGGGGAGGCTTATTAGTTCATCGCAATGAATGCTGCCGGCGTGCTTTAATCCCTCGTCAATTCCAACGGGGACCTGGGTGGCGAGACCATCATAGGCAGAATAAACAGGTGCACAAATTACAGTCGAAAATCGCGAATCAATAAGAACTTGTCTGCTGACAATTACAAATACCCTGAAACGTTTTGGATTTTGTCGTGTCGGCCCTGAGACTCTGTATAATTCTCCGTATCCCCGCTTCCTGCATTGAAATCCCAATAAGCAACCAGGCCGGCATAGGAGTTACTTATAACAATGAAAAGCAGGATTAAAAAGTATGGGCGAACTGTTTTTATTGCATTGTGCATGATTGCCTCCAAATTTTCAGGGTCTCAGATTATCATTATTATACCATAAAAGGTAATCAATCCGTAAAGGTTTTCTATCATCAACTACTAATATATCTCAATGAATAAACCATGTCTCTAAAATTCAGCATGTCCTCTTCGAAAAGCACACCTCAGATGTTGCAAACATCTATACTTTGTATTCCAGTATAATTTAAAACAATTTTGGAAGTATCACTACTATATTTTATTTCTTCTTTTTAATATGGTTTCTACAGGTAACTATTCATAATAGACCGTCCCAAAACTGGGACTCCAGTCTCTCATCTGGGACGGTTTTCTATTTCCACCCCTTAAATTTACTGTTTTTTGGTGAATTTATATATGGCAAAGTATTTGCATATTATATTGATACTCTCTAAAGTTATTAAAATATCGGAAATTCACGAAAGTGTTTAATATATTAATAAACAATGTTCGTTTTGGAGTATATAAAATAAATTCCCAGATAAAGTAGATTCACACCCCAACCATTCTCTTTCTCGAGGTAATTATGTATAGAAATTCAGCCCTGTTTCTCACCCGCTTTATAAATGTTACCCTTATTTTTGCCGGAATATGCATTCTACATACAGAAAGTAATGCAGATATTGACGGTTCAATCCTGTTAACAGACGGTTTAGGCAATGCAAAGTTATCGTACACGGCGAGTGATCAGATATGGGTGGAAGTAATTGACCCTGATTTGAACACGAGTTCCGGCAGTCAGCAGAGTGTGACGGTAAATGTATCCAGTAACACAGAGAGCGGTGGTGAAACAGTGACCTTAACCGAGGTGAGTACTGATTCGAGTCTGTTTCGTGGATATATTCTACCCGATGTGAGTGGTACAGCAGTACCGGGCGATAACGAGCTTCAGGCGGTGACCGGTGATAATATTGTTGCGACCTATAACGATGCATCGAATGATTATGGTAATCCCGAGGTGTTTGCTGATCAATCACTTTTTGTAGCGAACCCATTGAGCGGCATAATCACGACCACAACTACTTGGACCAAGGCCAACAGTCCGTATGTGATAACCGGTACCCTGACCATTGCTCCTGGGGTGATATTGACTATTGAGCCGGGCGTCGAAGTTCGTGTTGTGGCAAATGCGAATGACCAGGATACAATAGATTCCCACATTTATGTGCGGGGAACGTTAACAGCTGTAGGTACAGGTACAGACAGTATTGTATTTACGAGTAATGCGTCCTCCCCGGCGTATGATGATTGGGGAGGGATACAGGTTGAAGGTTCTGGTACGTTTGAGTATTGTCAGGTTAAGTATGGTACCTATGGTGTTTATGGTTATTGTAGCTCGAGTAATCCCGGTATGAAGATAGTTGTTCGTCATAGTCTTTTAGATAGAGTAGAAACAGGTGTGTATGCGTATAACTCCAATTATAACCTTAATAACGCGATTGTGGTGGTAGACAGCAGTGAGGTTAATTCTCGAGGCATTGGTATTTATTCTCGGGGTTCTTATTCAGGGTGCAGTGGTGACAGTTTGCTGGTACGAGGCAATACTATTCATTCCCTTGGTATGGGTATCTATGTCAATTATCGGAAGTGGGATATTGGTCATAAACGAGCCACGCTGGTAGGTAATACAATAACAGGGGTAGATTCGACTGTTAATGGTATTTCGATATATGAGAGTGATAGTATATCAGTGTTGCATAATACGGTTTCTCATTACCGTTATGGTATATTTACAAATTCATATTGTCGGGGGATAGATATACATTACAATACTGTTGAATATAGTGGTTATTATGACCTGAATGTCTCGGGGACGTTGTCAGCGCATTACAATAATTTTCATAATGCCCCGACGTATGTATTCCGGTATACCGGTAAGGAAGAAGTAGACGCACGTTATAATTACTGGGGTATTACCGGCACCGCTCAGATGAACAGTGGTGGTAATCCGAAGAACGTAGGGGTGATATATGATTATTATGATAATTCAAATTATGGCGTGGTGAATTACGGGTGCTGGCTTGATGGTCCAAATGGTAATCCGGTGCATGAATCCCTTGACGGTTCAATCCTGTTAACAGACGGTTTGGGCAATGCAAAGTTATCGTACACAGCATCTGACCAGATATGGGTGGAAGTAATTGACCCTGATTTGAACACGAGTTCCGGCAGTCAGCAGAGTGTGACGGTAAATGTATCCAGTAACACAGAGAGCGGTGGTGAAACAGTGACCTTAACCGAGGTGAGTACTGATTCGAGTCTGTTTCGTGGATATATTCTACCCGATGTGAGTGGTACAGCAGTACCGGGCGATAACGAGCTTCAGGCGGTGACCGGTGATAATATTGTTGCGACCTATAACGATGCATCGAATGATTATGGTAATCCCGAGGTGTTTGCTGATCAATCACTTTTTGTAGCGAACCCATTGAGCGGCATAATCACGACCACAACTACTTGGACCAAGGCCAACAGTCCGTATGTGATAACCGGTACCCTGACCATTGCTCCTGGGGTGATATTGACTATTGAGCCGGGCGTCGAAGTTCGTGTTGTGGCAAATGCGAATGACCAGGATACAATAGATTCCCACATTTATGTGCGGGGAACGTTAACAGCTGTAGGTACAGGTACAGACAGTATTGTATTTACGAGTAATGCGTCCTCCCCGGCGTATGATGATTGGGGAGGGATACAGGTTGAAGGTTCTGGTACGTTTGAGTATTGTCAGGTTAAGTATGGTACCTATGGTGTTTATGGTTATTGTAGCTCGAGTAATCCCGGTATGAAGATAGTTGTTCGTCATAGTCTTTTAGATAGAGTAGAAACAGGTGTGTATGCGTATAACTCCAATTATAACCTTAATAACGCGATTGTGGTGGTAGACAGCAGTGAGGTTAATTCTCGAGGCATTGGTATTTATTCTCGGGGTTCTTATTCAGGGTGCAGTGGTGACAGTTTGCTGGTACGAGGCAATACTATTCATTCCCTTGGTATGGGTATCTATGTCAATTATCGGAAGTGGGATATTGGTCATAAACGAGCCACGCTGGTAGGTAATACAATAACAGGGGTAGATTCGACTGTTAATGGTATTTCGATATATGAGAGTGATAGTATATCAGTGTTGCATAATACGGTTTCTCATTACCGTTATGGTATATTTACAAATTCATATTGTCGGGGGATAGATATACATTACAATACTGTTGAATATAGTGGTTATTATGACCTGAATGTCTCGGGGACGTTGTCAGCGCATTACAATAATTTTCATAATGCCCCGACGTATGTATTCCGGTATACCGGTAAGGAAGAAGTAGACGCACGTTATAATTACTGGGGTATTACCGGCACCGCTCAGATGAACAGTGGTGGTAATCCGAAGAACGTAGGGGTGATATATGATTATTATGATAATTCAAATTATGGCGTGGTGAATTATGGAAGCTGGCTTGCCGATCCATGGGGATCAACCAGTATCCAGGTCATGAATCCCAATGGTGGAGAAGTATGGTTAAACAGTACAGCTTATGATATAAAATGGAGTAGTACTGGATCAGTTGGTGCGGTGCAGATTGAATATTCATTGGATAATGGAGGAGCCTGGTCAGACATAGCTCTTAATGCACCAAACACGGGTTCATTTTCATGGGACATTCCCGATACCATCTATTCTCAACAGTGCAGAGTTAGAATTAAAGAGGCGTCTGACGGAAATCCTGTTGATAACAGTGACGCATCTTTTGCCATAGTGCAATCAGCAGCAGTGACTGTGGAAAGCGGCTGGAATATGGTCTCGTTTAATGTGACTCCCCTTAACCCTGATGCTGACGCCGTATTCGGGCCGTGTAACGGGTTGGTTCTTGTTAAGGACAATGCCGGGAGTCAATACTGGCCGGGACTGGTTAATCAGATTGGCAATGTTGATGTTACGCAGGGGTACCAACTGTATACCAATGGGCAGGATATTATCACTGCACCGGGTATTCCTGTTGATGTGAGTAGCACAGCCATACCACTTGGAAACGGATGGAACATAATGGCCTATCTCAAGCAGGACGCGGAAAACATTGAGACGGCTCTTGCTGATATTGCATCAAAAATTACCCTCGTAAAAGATAATGCCGGGAACCAGTACTGGCCAGGATTAGTCAATACAATCGGGAATATGCAGCCCGGTCAGGGGTATCAGATTTGTATGACGGAAGCAGCCACTTTTTATTATCCATCCGTAAAGGGAATTTCCGTTTCCAATGCACAAAGTAACTTACCAACATCTCGCCTTGTGCATTTCAGTTTTACTGATAAAACCGGGAACAATATGTCGGTATTAATCCAGAATGCGATAAATCCCACGGTTAATGGCGGTGCAATTGCAGCAGGTGATGAGATCGGGGTATTCACTCCCTCCGGATTGTGTGTTGGTGCCGTTGCTTGGGATGGTAATAATACTGCTCTAACTGTATGGGGTGACAACAGCCAGACTACTACCATTGATGGAATGCAGGTCGGTGAACAGCTCTATTATCGCATATGGGATGCTTCAGCAGACACAGAATTTCCTGCTACAGTCACTTATACTTCTGGTGGACCAAATTATGCAGTTGATGGTATCGCAATTCTCGGCAGTCTAAATAGTAGTAACCCACCGGTTATCACTCAAGATCCTCAATCACAAACAAAATATGTTGGTGAAAGTGTCACCTTTTTTATTGCAACGACCGGTGCTGCACCAATGGCCTTTCAATGGAAGAAAAATGGCGGCGTCCTTTCAAATGCAACAGATAGTGTATTGACTATTCCCACACTGATAGTAACTGATGCAGGTGATTATACCTGTGTTGCAACCAATGCAGCAGGAACTGCAGAAAGTGCAGCTGC
>CBDVBE010000240.1:0-10224 GCA_965372145.1 uncultured bacterium
TGTCGAAAAACGTGTTTACATAGTAAGATTTTGTGCAAAATTCAGGTAGTAACTACTGTCAGTAGTTTCAGCTTCCCTGCCGACATCGAACAGTGCGCCGGCATGGCCGCTATCATTAGCATACCCCCATCGTGAAAAAGTGCAGTGATGCACCCAATTGTATTGTGAGGTATAAAAGACTTTAGAGCCGCCCCAGGTGTTGGTATCCCGCGCCTGGTCGAATGTGCAATAGGCTATGGTATTCCGATGCGCGTTATTCCGGATATATATAAAGTGGCCCATGTAATAAAAATGCAGGCCCTGTACGACGATATAGGATACGCCGTCTATAAGGATACTGTAAGCAGCATCTGTTATGGTCACGCTATCGTCGGCATAGTTGCTGTACACAACGGGATTACCCGATTCTCCCGTTTGTTTCGGGTTGATATAATCGCCGGTATAGGTGCCGGCCTTGAGGAAAACCGTATCACCGGCGCTGACATTTGTATTGGCAGTCGGCAGAGAACAGGGCGTCGATATATCAGTGCTCTGCTCCCAGGTAGCGGTGCCGTCATGGCCGACATAATGGACCGCTGGAAAAATAGTCTGAATAAGAACTACTAGTGCGGTTAGTGGTATGAGTGTTGTTTTACTTTTCAGCATTGGGGTCTCCCCTGCTTAATGGGAGAAAAATGGGGCATATATTAGTAAACTAATTCTTTGTATGTGAAAAGGCTCAGATTTAATTTTATAATATTTATCGTAGAATTATTCCTCAAACTCACCAACTTTGAACTTGTAACTACTTTTTATAACTGATATTTCCCCGCTTCAATCATATGTCCGGCAATAGCTCTTCTCATTTCTTTCACATTGGAAGGTAAATACTTCATGAATCTTTTTACTGCACCTAATAATACCCGGAGGTCATCGCCTTCGTAAGTTGCTGCGGCTGCTACCCTTAACGTGTTTTCCACTTTCTGTGCTGTTTCCAGGCAGTACACCCGGGCGATTTCCAGATAGACATTTGTTTTTTCGCTATTGTCAGCCTGGGCAATCTTTAGAGCGCGAAGAATTACGCTTTCCAGCACAAAAACCTCAATGATGCAGTCGGAAACCATTGCCAGGACTTCCTGTTCTTCTTCAATCGCCTGTCCGAATTTCTGCATAGCAGCTCCTGCAATGAGGAGTATGGCTTTTTTCGCGTTTTCAAGCACTCTTTTTTCAGCTTCCAGTAATTCTCCGGTTTCTTCAGCCATCATTGGAAAATCCATAATTTCTTTCTGAATGGATTTAATTGCCTCCATCAGTTTCAGTTCACCTTTTAGCCCTTTTTTCATCAGCATACCGGTGATTACCATCCGGTTAATCTCATTGGTACCTTCAAAGATCCGGTTAATGCGCGAGTCGCGGTAGATCCGTTCCATAGGATACTCCTGGATATAGCCATAGCCGCCCAGGCTTTGCAGGCCTTCATCAACAATATAGTCGAGGGTTTCACTTCCGTATACTTTCATGATTGCGCATTCGATGGAGTATTCCTCGATACTTTTAAGAATTTTTCTTTCAGCGTCTTCGGCTGAATGGTCAATACTGTCTACAAGCTTCTGGATTAGTCCAACGGTGCGGTATGCGGCGCTTTCCAGGGCAAAGGTTTTGATTGACATCATGGCGATTTTCTGCTGGATCAGGCCGAACCGGTTTATTGTCCGGCCGAACTGTTCACGCTCGGCAGTGTAGGACAGCACGTCAGAAATGACTTCCTTGCATGAGCCCAGACAGCCGAGTCCCAGTTTATACCTGCCGATATTAAGGATGTTCAGGGCGATTTTAATGCCGTCACCGGGCTTGCCCAGCAGGTTTTCCACAGGGACCTTGACATTATCCAGATTCAGGGCGGTGGTTGAGGAGCCTTTTATTCCCAGTTTCTTCTCTTCCTCACCAAGGGAAACACCTTCATAGGTGTGTTCAATGAGAAAGGCGGAGAATGCCTCGCCGTCAATTTTGGCGAATACGATGAACAGTGATGCAAAACCGGCATTGGTGATAAACTGTTTGGTACCGTTAAGAATGTAGTGTTTTTTATCTTCGCTGAGTACTGCTTTTGTTTTCGCGGCGAGTGCGTCGGATCCGGAGCCGGGCTCGGTTAACGCATACGCGCCGATATATTCACCACTCAGCAGTTTGGTGAGATATTTCTCCTTCTGTTCCCGGGTGCCGTAATAGACAACAGGCAGCGTGCCAATCCCCGTGTGTGCGCCTATGGTAACTGAAAAGGATCCTGCCCGTCCCAGCTCTTCGCATACAATAATAGCGCTGATTTTATCCATGCCGGCGCCACCAAACTCGTCGGAGACATCAACGCCCAGCAGGCCCAACTCCCCGGCGCTTTTCATTAACTCCCTGGTAAGATCATAATCCAGTTTCTCTATCTGATCCATCTTGGTTTTTATATCATTTTCAACAAATTTATGCACCATATCCTGGATCATCCTGTGCTCATCGGTAAAGTCCTCCGGCGTATAGATATCAGCAGGCTGACTCTGCTCGATTAAAAAACTGCCGCCTTTACGATAGGCTGATGTATCCATGGTTATCTCCCGGTTCAGGTTTATAAGTCACTGTTCTGTTATGCATTGCAGGTAACCGTTATTGTTTTGCTTTTTTCGATTTGGATTTTTTAACCGTTTTTTTCTTTCCCGCAGCTTTTACTTTTTTCTCCTGATACATACAATTCTCAAAGATAGCGGCAGCACCCATGCCGCCGCCGATGCACATGCTCACCATGCCGTACCTGACATTCCTGCGTCTCATCTCATTTATCAATTTAACGGTAAGAATCGCACCGGTTGCTCCCAGCGGATGTCCCAGTGCAATAGCGCCGCCGTTGACATTCACAATAGCAGGATCGAGCTTGAGTTCTTTTATCACTGCCAGGCTCTGCGAGGCGAATGCCTCGTTGAGCTCGATAAGACCGATATCACTCAGGTTCATTCCAGCCAGTTTGAAAACCTTAGGTATAGCAGCAATAGGGCCGATTCCCATTACCTCCGGCGGTACGCCTGCTACCGTGTACGTTATCATACGTGCAAGAGGAGTCAGGTTCAGCACCTCCGCTTTTTCCCGGCCCATTATCAAAACCACGGCGGCTCCGTCGCTCATCTGTGAAGAGTTACCTGCTGTAACCGTGCCGTCAGGCCTGAATGCTGTTCTCAACTTGCCAAGCGCCTCTATGGTTGTATCACTGCGCGGGCCTTCATCCATGGCAAACGTGATATGCCGCGTCTCTTTTTTACAGGCTGCGTCGAGTCCGTTAAAGTCGAACTCTACGGGAATTATCTCATCATCAAACTTGTGATCCCTGATAGCCTGTGCTGCTTTCATATTGCTCCCATAGGCAAAGCTATCCTGTTCTTCACGGGTGATGCCGTACTTTTCCGCTACCCGTTCCGCGGTGTTACCCATATTCATGTAGGTTCCGGGATAGTCATCGACCAGTCCCGGGTGGGGAGCGAATTTGTTGCCGCCCATAGGCACCAGTGACATGGATTCGGTACCGCCTGCGATAACCGCTTTGTTTCTTCCCGAGACAATGGAATCATGGGCTATAGCGATTGACTGCAGTCCCGACGAGCAGAAACGGTTAATTGTCATGGCGGAAACAATGTCCGGCAGTCCGGCCACGAATTTAGCGATATTCGCCACGTTCATTCCCTGCTCACCTTCAGGCATGGCGCAGCCGATAATGACGTCGTCAATTTCTTCATTCGGCAGGCCGGGCGCCCGTTCAAGCACCCCTTTAATAACAATTGCCGCAAGATCATCGGGCCGGTAATTTGCCAGGGTACCTTTTTTCGCCCTGCCTACCGGCGTACGTACCGCACTTACAATAACTGATTCACCCATGGTTATTCTCCTCATCTTTTCAGCACGTTTTTCGCTCTATTAACTTTCCGTACCTTCATTTCTTACCCGTTTGTTAATTCCTCAGAGGCTTTCCTGTTTCCAGTATGTGTTTCATCCTTTCCAGCGATTTACGCATGCCGCATAAACTGAGAAACGCTTCCCGCTCCAGATCGAGCAGATACTGTTCACTCACCAGGTGTCTTCCTGAGATATCACCGCCGGTAAGAATTTTCCCGAGTTTAAGAGCGATAGTCGCATCATGTTCGGATATGAACTTCCCTTCCTGCATATTGTAAACTACGGCCTTTATCGCAGCGAAGCCGTTTTTCCCCATGACCGGGATATCGCTCCGCGGTACCGGCTGGGTATAGCCGGATTCCGCCAGCCCGATGGCCGCTTTCTTCGCATAGTAGAGCTGATGATCGCCGTTTACTATAATCCGATCGGTGGACCTGAGAAAACCCATCTCCTTTGCCTCTTCAGCACTGGTAGCGACCTTTGCCATGGCTATGGTCTCGAATACCTTCTGTAAAAACGGTATTTCGATGGCGGATTCCGGCACGGAGTCCATGACACGCAGCAGCATCTCCTTGGTACCGCCGCCTGAAGGAATCACACCCGCGCCCATCTCAACCAGGCCGATATAAGTTTCTGCACATGCGACAACATAATCGGCGTGCAGGGTAACTTCACAGCCACCGCCCAGGGTAAGCCCGTGGGGAGCAGCAATAACCGGTTTCGGCGAATACCGCAGGCGCATGTTCATATTCTGAAACGCCCGCACCATGAAATCAACCTCGTCCCATTCGTCATCCATGATATTCATCATCAGCAGCATCAGGTTGGCGCCTGCACTGAATGCAGTCAGGTTCTGGTTGCCGATAACCATAGCCCGGAAATTGGCGTCAACCTCATCCAATGCTTTTTTTGTCATGGAAATAATGTCCGGGCCCACGGCGTTCATTTTCGAGTGAAACTCAAGACAGGCAACCCCATCGCCGATATCCACCAGCGATGCCCCTGCGTTCCCGATAACGATGTTGGTTTGATCTTTGATATTTTTTAAAATGAGTATCTTAGGGCTGCGCTCAATTTCTTTATAGGACTTTGTGCGAAAATCATAGTAATAATCGATTCCCTGTTCTGTTTTGTAAAACGACGTGTTTCCATCAGCGAGAAACTCCTCGATACTCTGCGGTACTGTCATGCCCTCTTTTTTCATTCGCTCAACGCATGCGGCAACACCGAGCAGGTCAATTTTACCGAAGGGGCCAATCTGCTGCCCCCATCCCCATTTCATGGCGTTATCGATATCCACCAGGGTGTCGGCAATCTCGCCGAGGCGCTTGACACAATAGAGAAAGGTGCAGGAAAAGAGTTTCCAGAGGAGCCCGGAGCCCCGATCACCTGCGGCAATCATGGCCCTGATTTTTTCCTCAACACTCTCCTGGTTCCTCGCCGCGGCGATTGACTGAAACTGCAGTTTTTCCTTGGGAACATACTCGCCTGTCCGGTAGTCAAGCTGCAGTATCTCCTTATCCTTTGTTTTCCGGTAGAACCCCTTGCCGGTCTTTGCCCCGAGGGTCCCGGATTCAACCATAGTTTTCATGAAATCGGGTATTTTCATAATAGCGGATTCATCATCGTCGGTGAGCGCGGCGGCAAGGTTTTCGCAGACATGGACAAGCACATCAATGCCGACAATGTCCGCAGTCCTGAAGGTTGCGCTTTTTGCATGGCCGATATTCGCGCCGGTAAAAGCGTCAACTTCCTGTATCGTGTATGGCCCTTCCAGCATAAGCGCGATAATCTTGCTGAATGAGTAGGCGCCGATACGGTTGGCAATGAAATTGGGCGTATCTTTACACAGTACAATGCCTTTCCCCAGCACCTGCTCGCTGAATGTACAGAGTAACTCAACGACTGCAGGGTCGGTTTTTTCGCCGGGAATGATCTCAAGCAGTTTCAGATAGCGTGGAGGATTGAAAAAGTGCATACCGATAAAATTCCGCTGCATATCTTCAGAGCAATCCGCCACCATCTCATTTATTGAAAGGCCTGAGGTATTGGATGCAATAATGGTTGCAGGTTTTCGTAACGCATCAATCTTTCCGAACAGTTCCTTCTTAATATCCATTCGCTCGATTACCACTTCTACTACCAGGTCACAGTCGGCTATCGCGGGCAAATCATCTTTTAAATTACCGACCGTTATAAGAGGAATGGATTTTTTGGAGTAAAAGGCTGCGGGTTTTGCCTTGCTGACATTTTGCAGCCCTTTAAGCGAAATTGCATTGGGATTATCACCCTCAGGAGCAGGAATATCAAGCAAAAGGCATGGTATGCCCACATTGGTAAAATGAGCGGCAATAGCACTGCCCATAACTCCCGAACCCAGCACAGCGACTTTTCTGATAGTTCTCTGCATATGAAAATCCTCAGTTAAATTGTGTTTTTTTCACTACCTGCCAATATCCACACATCCAACATCCACTATCCACCATCCAACATCGCTCTTTCTCTATCTTTAGCCAACATCCACCATCCAACATCCACTATCGCTCTTTCTTTTCTTTAGCCAATATCGTCTAATATTTCGAGGAGGAGGACGACGACGAGGACGATTTGTCAACGTACACCATCAAATATCCACCATCGCTCTTTCTTTATCTTTAGCCAACATCCACTATCCACCATCCAGCATCGCTCTTTCTCTATCTTTAGCCAACATCCACCATCCAACATCCACTATCGCTCTTTCTTTTCTTTAGCCAATATCCACACATCCAACATCCACCATCGCTCTTTCTCTCATGCTGTAAACGGCACTAATTCCATAATTGCCGGATATATCAAATCGGTTTTCTGCTTCTCATGCTCCGGGTCCACAATGTCGTGGTCAAGCTCCAGTCCTTCATCAAATTCACACACGGAAACATAGCCATTATTCTTTTTTTGCCAGAGGTGCATCACCTGGTAAATTTCCTCGTTGCTGACAGCGTGGTCGTTCTTGTTGATAATGAAGGTAACGGGTATTTTTGCGTTTCTTCCGGTATGCAGCAGGTGCTGTACTTCGTAACCGAGCCGCAGGATTTCTGCAAGGGTATGCATTGCATACCGGGGATAGACATACCGGGGCCGCCACAGAGTTGCTTTTTTAGTGGCGTCCCACCAGCCGAAAAAATTCGGCAGGGTAAGGAACAGGTGCATAAGCGGTCGTGCCAGCAGGGACGGGATGCCGTAATAGCCGAACACCGGTGAAATAAGCACACTATGTTGAATATCATTCCGTGTCAGCGCGGCCCAGCCTGCCATGGTGCCGCCCGCTGATATTCCCACCACCCCGATTTTATTGCCGAGGCCATCCGCCAGATCGATAACGGTATCGGTATAGGTTGTCAATGCTGCGGCGGTTAAGCGTGCATGGTCTTTTGTCAAAGGATCGGGCAACCCGTGATGCGGCATGCGGGGGATGAACACATTACAACCCCGTTCAAAAATTCTTTTCCCCAGCTCCCTGAACTGCTGCGGACAGTTCGTATACCCGTGCAGCAGAATAACCACCCACTCGGTTTTTTCCTGATGAGTGAGGAGAATGGTGCGGCCCTCCTCCCGTACTATCGGTCTCTCCTGCTCCTGCATGGCTGCGATTCGCGCTGTAGCGTCACGATAGCTCCTGACCGGTTTCGGTACCGACTGTAGCTGCCTTCTTCCAAGTGGACGGAAGAACACCCAGCCGAAGAGAAGTGTGCCTGCCGCTACTATTGTTTTCTGCCAGGTTGTTTTCATACGATTCCTAACCACCCTATACACATGATACAAATACTACCGGTTTCACCTGCTGATTACACAGCGCATTCCCGGTCTTACTAATGCCCATTGTACATATCGTCAATGGTTTTTTTGAATTTCTTCTCTATGACATGACGCCGCAACTTCATGGTCGGTGTCAACTCGCCGGTTTCAACTGAAATCGGTTCGCCAATAACTTTGTACTGACGAATCTGCTCCCAATGATTGAGTTTTGCGTTAATTCTTTTTAACAATTTTTTCATTTCGCGAGTGACTTCGGGAGAGGACAGAAACTCCTCTTCAGACATATCTGCCAGGCCGAGTTCTTTCTGATAATTAGTCAGGTTTTCAAAATCAGGAAAAAGAAGCAGACCGGCAAATTTTTTCCCCTCTGCGATTACCGCGGCCATGTCAACAAGTTCATTCTGCTTGGCCATCTGTTCGATAGGAACGGGGGATACATATTTTCCATTGGATGTTTTAAAAAGTTCCTTTTTACGGCCGTTAATAGTGAGATAGCCGTCATCATCTAAGAGGCCGAGATCACCCGTGTGGAACCAGCCCTCGTCATCTATAACAGCTTTTGTTTCCTTGGGATTATGATAATAACCTCTGAAGACTCCCGGGCCTTTCACCAGAATCTCACCATCATCATGCATGCGGACCTTAACATCAGGGAAAGGAAGCCCCACTGTACCATGTCGATTTTTTTCCGGAAAATTGGCGGAAACAACAGGAGAGCATTCGGTTAATCCATAACCTTGATACAATGGCAATCCGATATTGAGAAAAAAACGTTCGAGGTCGGGATTCAATTTAGCACTGCCGCATATAGCCAGCCGTAATTTTCCGCCGAGAGCATTCCTCAATTTTTTATACACCAGACGATTAAAAATCCCGGAGACGACACTTTTTTTACCCGGCATGATTGTATCTGCATGATGAAATGCGAGTGTCGCGAGCGCTTTTTTTAATCCTTTAACTCCGCTCAGATTCTTATGCATTTTTTCATATACTTTTTCCAGAAGCCGGGGTACAAGCGTAATAACCGTCGGATGCAGTTCTCTGAGCAATTCTCCGACCTTTTTTACATCATCCGCAAAGTAGATACTTGTGCCGGTGCTCAGGTAATAATAGGTAACCATTCGTTCAAAAACATGCGCGAGAGGCAAACACGAGAGGATACGATCCTTTGACGGATCGAGTGGAAACCGTTCAGTGCCGCCATATACCTGGGAAACGAGATTTTTATGCGTCAACGGTACACCTTTGGGTACGCCTGTACTGCCGCTTGTATATATAATGGTCGCCAGATCATCTTCCTGAACATCCGAGCAGAGCATGTGGTATAATTCCGGAGAGCTTGAAGAGACTTCATCTCCCCGATAGAGCATCTCCAGATAATTGATCACATTATCACCCTGGGTTTCCACATCTAATGCGATGACCTTTTTAAATCCATTCAATTTATTCTGTATTGCCTTGTCAAGAATGTACTGATTCTTTATAAAAAGAATTTTCATTGATGAATCCGAGACCTCGAAATTGAAATTATCAATTGAGATATTAGGAAACATGGGAACCGATACTGCACCATTTACCATAATCGCGAGATCAATTATCATCCACTGCGGTGACGGTGGTACTATAATACCGCATTTGTCGCCCGATTCAAGGCCGATAGCTTTCAAGCCAAGGCTTAAACGGCGGATAGTGCCTACAAACTCCTCTGTAGAGATATGCTCCCATTTGCCGAGATGTTTATAATTGAGCGCATGGGAATTCCGAAAGGTATTGAGGACATACTGAACCAGGCCAGGAAGTGTCTTGAAACTCTTTTCTCTCTTTTTCATACGAACCCTCCTATTTTTCTATTGAAGGGAAATTTTCTATAACAAAAGGTCCTTTTTTATATCGGGCGTTATGCCAGGGACGATCGGTAATTGGTACGCTTGGTGTATTACTTTCAAGAAGTCTTTTAATTTCAGGTACCGCTTTTTTACCGGCTCTATATCCCCGCTCAAGAACAATTTCAAGTTTTCTGAAATCTGTCCAGTTTATATCCTTTAGTCTGGGTTGTATAACATAATCCGAACAATATTTAACCTCACTCGCAACATGATTGCACAATATATCATACTGTCGAAGAAGCAGATCGAGTGCACTCGTTGGCCTGTAATTTGAAGGGATACTCACTCCTACATCACAAGCCAGAATAAAATCAACAGGTTCAAAAGTAAATGCATGAATAGGTACCGGAAATATTGCAGAGGCATCGATCAGAATTCGGTCCTTATAGTGCACACCGGGAAAACATCCCGCTATACTCAAACAGGTACGAATTGATTCCCGTGCATTACCTTCACACATCAGCACACCCTGTCCCGAAACAATATCAACAGTACAAATAAAAACTTTTTTTGGAAGATCTTCCAGATTGCAGGGATAAATAAAATCCTTGGCGATTTCCTGAAGAATAGTACCCTTATTGCTATGACAATTCTAAACAGTTGGATTTGACAATTTATGCTGTCTAACAAACAA
>CBDVBE010000241.1:0-10169 GCA_965372145.1 uncultured bacterium
GGGGTACTGTCAAATGACAGTGACGTTGACGGTGATCCATTAACCGCAGTGCTTATTACCGATATTGATCCGGCACATGGGACATTGACCTTCAATGCAAACGGCTCATTCACCTATGTACCCACACAAAACTTTAACGGTACCGCAATCTTTACCTACCAGGCTACCGACGGCACCGGCAACTCGGGTAACGCCATAGTGATGATCTTTGTCAATCCGGTTAATGACGCACCCGTGGCAAACGATGATGCTTATGCGACAGATCAAAACGTTACCTTGAATATCGCAGCACCCGGCGTGTTAGCGAACGATGTTGATATTGACGGCGACGCTCTGGTCGCGGAACTCGTTACCGGAATTACCGCAGTTGAAGGCGTACTTACCTTTAACAGCAACGGCTCTTTCGACTATGTCCCGACCAATAATTATGTCGGCACCTTTACATTTACGTATAAGGCACAGGACGACACCCTCTATTCCAATGTTGCCACCGTGACAATTTTTGTTGGTGCCACCAACGATGCGCCGGTCGCAGTTGACGACAACTACACCACAATGGAGAATGTAACGCTGAATATAGCAGCACCCGGTGTTCTTTTTAATGACAGCGATCTTGATCTCGATCCGTTAATCGCTGTTCTTGTCAGCGGGATTCAGGTCTTTGAAGGGACCCTTACCCTTAACGCAGACGGTTCATTCACCTATGTGCCGACAGCCAGTTTCAATGGTATAGTGACCTTCACTTATCAGGCCTCTGACGGCAACCTCCTTTCAAACGTAGCAACGGTTACTATTACGGTCACCCCGGCAAACGATACCCCTGTTGCGAACAACGATAACTATGTCACTGATGAGGATGTTCCGCTTAATGTGCCGGGAAGTGGACAGCCGGGAGTACTGGTGAATGATATTGATATTGACGGCGACCCGCTTACCGCAATTCTGGTCACTACGGTTGATCCCGCAAAGGGCACCCTGACTCTCAGCGCAAACGGCTCATTTGTCTACATACCTGCGCTTAATTTCAATGGGACCGCGACCTTTACTTATAGAGCGACTGACGGCACTGACACCTCTGCTGCCGCCACCGTTACCATCGTCGTTAACCCAATAAATGATGGCCCGGTGGTCACTGATATTCCTGACCAGACGATCTTCAAAGGCAGCACCTTCCAGTCATTCGACCTTGACAGCTATGTCAGTGATGTGGATAATATTGATGCTGATATTACCTGGATAAGCGCAGGCGGGGTCAAGCTGAGTATTGCTATTGACGCTGCCACTCATGTGGTGACCATCACCATTCTCGATACAAGCTGGGTCGGCTCTGAAACAATCACTTTTACAGCAACTGATCCGGGCGGCATCTCTGCATCCGATAATGCGACCTTCACTATACTGGCTAACGTACGCCTGCCCATGCCCGAGACAGATACTATCCCCGGTACCTATGTCGGCAACAGCCTGACCATGAACCTCTATGTACCGAATTACCCGGCAGCAGATATTTTGTATACGTCAACAACCGACGGCACCATGCCGCCCGATCCGAAGACCGGTACACCTTCGACAATTCACGGCACAGGGCTGGTCTCATTCGGGCCGTTTGCCACAGACTCAACACCGGTCAAGGTACTTGCCTACTCTTCACAAGCACCGTATGAAGACAGTGAGAACCGGCTCTTTGAATACCTGGTTGTCTATCCGCAGCTCCCCGATCCGGTTGCCAATCCGGGTGCAGGCCAGTATGACACCACCGGATTAACGGTCACCCTTTCAGTACCGGGACACGCGGATGCAACCATCTACTATACCCTTGACGGCACTGATCCGGCAACCAGCGCGACAAAAATCCTTTACAATCCGGCGGTTCCGATTGTCCTCGGCCCATATACCCAGACAGCATATGCGACTATTAAAGCATATGCAACAAAAACCTATTACAAACCGAGTTCTGCAACATTCGAGTATATCTTCAATCCGCTCGGACTGCCGAAACCGGTTGCCGATCCTCCGGGGCACACGTTCCATACAGATTCAATCCAGGTCAGGCTCTATGTTCCCGGTTTCCCTGATATAGATATCCGCTATACCATGGACGGCACAATGCCTAATATAAACAGTGATCTCTATACTGCACTGATAACTATAAACAAGAATACTACCTTGAAGGCAATTGCGGTAAAGGACGGCATGTCCGGGCCGGTAATGACTGAAATTTATATACAGTCTCTGCCGACTTCACTGAAACTCTTCCCGGATACCATAACCACGACCCCCTATCCGGCAACGACCACCTGTAACGCAGGTACCCTGTTCCCGCTAGTGGCAAAAATATTTGACCAGTACGATACCTGCCTGACCCAGTACCTGACAACCGGCGCACCAATCACCTGGCAGATCCAGGAAATAACCGGCAGCAACACCGGTACCCTGACAACTGATTCCGGATACATTAATAGTTTCTTACCAGTCAAGGCGCATAATACGGTAAAGATAATCGCCACCTTCAGCGAGAACGGCAAGGTATTCAGTGGTGAGATTATCCTTATTATCAATCCGGGTGATGGCTACAGGCTCTGGCTTGAAGCTGATTGGGACTGGCATGTCAGCCCCAATACTCCCAATCCGGTTGACACTATCAGACTTTCCACAAGCAAACCATCGGAAGAGGTATATGCGATTGTCAGGGACTCTATCGGCAACTGGGCTGCCGCGTCAAAAAAGACTACCTGGGATCCTGCAATTAACACGATAGCAACAGTTGCATCAGGCAAGCCCGATCTCGGCGAAGGTATCATTATCAAAGGATCATTGACCGGTACCGTCATTGCTTGGGGTGAGAATACCGATCTTAACTTAGCCTACCCCTGTGACTCAACCGTTGTTGTGGTCATGAGTTACTGGTATGACTCACTCAGGATCGTGGTTAATAACGCTATTACTTACCCGATAGATTCTCTGGTCATGAACACCAATCAGGATTCCATTCTCTATGTCTTCGGCCACCGTGACGACGGTGTGACACCGGCATGGGAAGAGGTCTCCGCGAAATGGGAACTGGTTGACAAATCGCTTGAGTATATTATCGCAGCACCGCCGGCATCCGCCCATAACTACCTGCTCTCACCTGTTGATACGGCTACCGGCAGAATCAGAGTTACCCTCGACGATGATGCTATTGTGGCACCGGATACGGTATGGGTCAAGTTTACACCCGGCGGACCGATGCGGGTGGAATTCGAGCTGCTTACTCCGGACAGCCTCTGCATCGCCGGCGATACCCTAACTACGGTCGTACGACTCTACAACGGTGACAATAAACTGGTATACGGTACCTGGAGCTACCCGGGTGACGGCCTTGACTCGGCAATGTACGATGATATCATCGGCAAAGCGGACCGGCCGGATCCGTTCTTTGTGGTGAACGGCTCAGGGTATACTCTGTTTGACGCAGGCAGCTTTGCAAGCCAGACCTTTATCAATGGCCTTGATACTGTTTATTTCGTGCTCTACTATGCACCGTACGATGAAGACAGCCTGCATCAGTTAACGGTAACCCTTGATTATACACTCAAGGCATCGACACGGCCATTCAGGCTGCTTGCTGCGAAACTTGACGCTATCGATATCGTTGTCGATAATATGACACCCGACACTGTGTATATGTATTATAATTCCGGCAAGATGATCAAAGTGATAGGCTACGATACGTTTGGTAATATTATCGAAGTAGTAATCTGTAACTGGACAACATCCGGTGATATTCCTTCCATTCTTTATCCAGACAGTACCAAGCAGATCTACTACACAGTCGGCAATATTACCTATACAACATCAGGGTATATCACTGCAACCAGTATCCTTGACAGCACCATTCAGGACAGTGTGCTGCTGATAATAGGTCCACGGCCCGCGACCCTGGTTACAGCACTCACCCAGGACCTTACCGGTAACGGATACCTTGACGCAGTGAAACTGATCTTTGATAAAAAGATCATTTTCCCCGCCAATACCCTGGTCGATGATCTGCTTACCCTGTATTACATAATAAATAGTGATACCGTGGAGATTTATATAGACAGTTTGGTACAATCCTATGATTCGGTCGGAGCCGACAGTGTGTTTACCGCCTATTATGAGGAATATGACAGCCGCAACATACCACAGACAGACTGGCTGCCCTACATTACCATTACCGGTATTTCCGATATAACTTCAGTGAACAGCCGGCGCTGCAGCGACGGTGCGCCGGCAGTCGTCTGGAAGGTTATCAAGACGGCAAACAGCTCGGGAAATACTACTCAGGACAGGATAGCGGTCACCCTCAGTGAATCAATAGTCAATACCGACGGCTCAGCATTCATGTATGCCGGTATTTCTCCGGCGGCTATCTTCAACGTTTGGGAAAAAACCAGCAATGGCTTTGCGTATATTAAAAATATGCTGACCGGTATTCAGAATTTCACCGATCATCCTGGTGACACGCTTATATTCTATATGACAAACGGTAATAATATCCATACCAATCATTGGTTCAACCTGGTTTATCAGGACAGCCTGCTTGCGGATATAGCTTATAATACTCCTGCTGAGAATAACCAGAAAGTACAGGTACAGGTTATCGGTGCCATTGATAACATTGTAATCGGCCCGAATCCGATTATTCCAACATTCATCTTCCATAACCAGTTGAAGAATCAACCGCTTGTCCATGTCGATCCTGATATTGTATTCAACTGGATAACCAATAACGGCGGCTGTATGATTGTTGTGGACATTGAGCTTTCAACGGAAGACCTGTTAAACGGCAATATAAAGATTACCGGTCAATTGATGGTCTTTGATGCGATCGGCAACCTTGTTTATGCCAAAGAGAATCGCGATAATGTTCTTCCGGATAACTGGGTGATTCCCAACGTGGATCCGTCAAAAGAGACCGGTACGATTCAACTGGTATTCTACTGGGACGGTATAACCGATCGGGACATGAAAGCTGCCCCCGGTCTTTATCGGACTTTACTGTATGTAAAGTTTGGAAAGGATTCCCGTAAACTTATAGGCAAACTGGCTGTTGGCCGATGATTGCCTTGTTCTCCCTAAAAAGGAAAGAGCCGGTTTTATGCCGGCTCTTTCCTTATACGTAGCCGTTCTCGGCTTAAGTTTTTCTTCTGATCCTGAATAGTATTACACGACACCCTGATCAATCATGGCATCTGCAACTTTCACAAAGCCACCGATGTTCGCACCATTAACATAATTAATAAAACCCTCATCCTTGCCATATTTAGCACACTGCTCATGGACTGCGGTCATAATACCTTTCAGTTTATTATCGACTTCTTCACGTGACCAGGACAGGCGCATGGCGTTCTGAGACATCTCAAGGCCGCTGACAGCCACACCGCCGGCGTTAGCCGCTTTACCCGGACCGAAGCATATTTTATTCTTGAGGAATACTTCAACCGCTTCAGGATCACTCGGCATATTTGCGCCTTCAGAAACACAGATACAACCGTTTTCCACCAGATCTTCAGCTTCCTGACCGCTAATCTCGTTCTGTGTTGCGCACGGTAATGCGATATCACATGTTACACCCCATGGCCGACTTCCTTCCATATATTCACAGCCAAATTTTTCGGCATACTCTTTAATACGGCCGCGTTTGATATTCTTCAATTCCATTACATATTTAAGCTTTTCTTCATCTATCCCATCTTTATCATAAATCGATCCGCTTGAATCGGAAAGGGTAACTACTTTAGCACCTAACTGATTACATTTTTCCGTAGCGAATTGAGCGACATTCCCTGAACCGGAGACAGCAACCGTTTTACCGTCAAATGATTCACCTTTCACGCTCAGCATCTCCTTTGCAAAATACACGGCACCATAGCCTGTCGCTTCAGGCCTGATAAGGCTTCCACCCCAGCCGATGGCTTTACCGGTCAGTACACTGTCAAAGGAGTTGCGCAATCTCCTGTACTGTCCGAAAAGAAATCCGATCTCACGTCCACCGACGCCGATATCGCCGGCAGGAATGTCTGTGTTTGGGCCAATATGACGAAAAAGCTCGCTCATGAATGACTGGCAGAAACTCATTACTTCATTATCTGATTTTCCCTTGGGATCAAAATCCGATCCGCCCTTACCGCCGCCCATCGGCAGTGTTGTAAGTGAGTTTTTAAATACCTGTTCAAAGGCAAGAAATTTAAGTATGCCAAGATTCACCGAAGGATGGAAACGCAGTCCGCCTTTATACGGACCAATAGCACTGTTCATTTCAATCCTGAATCCACGATTTACCTGAATCTCACCCTGATCATTAACCCAGGGAACCCGAAACAAGATTACCCGCTCAGGCTCGACAATGCGCTCCAGTATTTTTGCTTTCTTATAGCGCGGATTCTTCTCAATAAACGGCATGAGACTTTCTGCAACTTCATGCACTGCCTGGTGGAATTCCTTTTCAGCAGGATTCTTGGCAATTACCTGTTCCATAAAGGCTGACACGTCACTCATCATATACTCCTTAGTTTTTATTTATTTGTAAAGGGATTATTGCTCTGAAAAAAAAATGTCTTTTGCTTGTATTATTCGATCTGGAATAATAAAAGGAAAAGACAAACATTCCGACTTCGTTCTTGCGCATCATCTTTGATACACCTCCAGCATAACGCCTTTGTTATGCTGTACTATTTTGTGTTAAGCTATTCCAGTTAAAATAAGCTATATAATATACATATCAGTTACCATCTAATCAACCCGATTATACAATTAAGACTTATTCGTACTATTAGTATCGATACTGGCGGTTAAAACTATTGACTCTGCTATCTTTGCCATTGAGGTTCTTGTATTCATACTATGCTTCCGCATAAGCTCGTATGCTTTATCTCCGGAAATTTTTTTACTCTCCATTAAAATTTCTTTTGCTTTTTCAATATTTTTCCGTTCATCCAACTCCTGTTCAACCACCTCTTTCATAATTCTGAGCTCGGTATTCTTTAAAACAATTGCAGCCTGACTGGCAACGGTTGTCAACATATGCATGTCCCTGGTAGAAAAATCATACTTCTTCGGAGTATAGCAATTAATAACACCAATCACCTCTCCTCCTATACTCATTGGCACAGAAAGAAGCGATACCAATCCGTCTTCCTTTGCGATCCGCTTATTAACAAATCTGGGGTCTTTGCGAACATTAAGAACTTTTATAGGTTTATTATGCAGGGCAACGCGGCCGGCAATACCTTTTCCCAGAGGTGTATTGGATTTCTGGTTATACATCCCCGACTCTGACTGACTTGCCTTTAATACTAATTCCTTTGTTTTTTTATTAAGGAGGAGAATGGAGCAAATTTTTGATCCCGTGACCTTTGCAGTTACAGAAACAAGAAGCGTTAGAATATCATCGAGATAATTACGCTCCATCACCGCAGTGCTGATTTCAGCGAGACCTTCAAGGAGTCTAAGTGTACTATTTTTTCTTTTTGATTCCATAGTATGTATTTTTATGCTGTTTTGAGAGAATACAAGCCGGATTTTTGGTATAAATATATTTTACGTACACCGATAAAATATTTTTTTTGCACTATTTATTCAAAAATAACAGGAAAAAATGATGCGTTGGTTTTTACGGTCGAAAATCCATAAAGCTATTGTGACTGAAGCAAGTGTTGAATATGAGGGCAGTATTACCATTGACGAAGACCTTATAGAACAGTCCGCTCTTCTTCCTTATGAGAAAGTTTTAGTGGTGAGTAACACATCCGGTGCCCGCCTTGAAACCTATGTTATTACCGGTAAACGCGATTCGGGAACCATAGGTATGAACGGTGCAGCCGCACACCTTATAAAAGTGGGTGAAGAGATTATCATCATGGGATTTGAACTGGCAGAAAAGCCTGTCGAAACAAAGAAAATTCTTCTTACTAAAGAGAATAAAATAGAAAAATTTTTCTAACAAAGAGAATCGTTTAATCTAATTAGTATCTGTTAAATGTAGCTTGTTTTGAATGTCATTCCGGCATGCTTTTGGCCGGAATCCAGCTTTTTAAGTGTTTAAGGGCATGGATTCCCGCCAAAAACATGCGGGAATGACTGTCATCTGTCAATATTTAACAGAAACTAATTAATTCCAGCCTACCCGGAAGAGTTCAGATAATCATTTTTGCTCTGTCACCAGCACCTGCAACTGAATCTCTGCGGAGATCTGCTCATCGACAAATATGGTTATTTGATAAGTACCGGTTTTATTAAAGGTGAGCTGCTGCAGATGGATAATATGATTTGTCGCGGCGAAATAGGTATTCTCCGGAACCGAGACTTCAACATTCGACACCACATCATCAAGGGTACGCCGGCCATCCTCATTCATATACTGGACTCGAATAATATGAGTCCCTTCTTCCGACTTTGCCCAGTTTATTTGAAATGCAATTGCACACTGGGACTTTACAATTGGCAATTTGTCTCCAGTCAGGGTGTCAAATGTTCCGAGAATACAGAGCCGATTCCGGTAGATGTTTGCGGAATCACAGAGGGTTGCTATTGGAATTTTCATTTTCACAAATCCTTTGCCACAAAGGCACCACGTCACTAAGTTTTTATTTTAATCCCTAGTTTTCTTCCTTATCTTCCTTTGTGTCTTAGAGCCTTAGTGGTCTTGTTCAAAAATACTATGACGTATTATCGTCCTCGGTCAAAACAAGTACCACCGGCACTTTGCCTTCGTGCTCCTCCGTCGTCCTCGAAAAAAAAGATCCGAGAACGAGGACGAGGAGGAGGGACGAGGACGATTGGGAAGAGCAACGGAACAGGGCGATGAAAAACGTCAGCATAATTATGAACACATGTACTTAATGGCGCAAAACTATCCCTGCACCCATCTATCATGACATAACCGCACACTTTTTTCAATAGCTTCTTTTGAAACAAGGAGAGAAATTCGATACGAAGTTGTCGTGATACCGGCAATACTGATATCCGCAGCCTTGAGTAATTCAACCGTTTCATACAGGATATCGTTACTTTTATTTAACCCTTCGCCAATAAGTGAGAGTGCCGATAGGTGGGTATCAAAAGCAATAGCACCACCGATTTTTTCTTTAAGCGTGTTTTTAATCCGATCCCATTGGTATATGTTCTTTTGAGAGACAATAAAGGAGGTTTTCGATTGAGAAGTATCCGATTGGATATCTGCCACATGCAACTCTTTAATAGCAACATTCTCTTCTTCAAGAAAGCCGAGTGTCCACTCGAAATGTTTCAGCGCATGTTTCCCATGGATTCGTACCTGCGTAATATCCTTCTCACTCACAACCGTCTGAATACCGGTCAGGGCATCCGGCGTGAGCTTTCTGACTATTGTTTCCTTCCCCGGTTGAAAAGTGCTGCGCGCGTAAATAGCAATCTGTTTCTCTTTTGCGAACTGCACTGCATGTGCATTCAACACCTTTGCACCAGCGGTACTCATCTCCTGCATAACCGGATAGGATAACTCCGGAAGGTGTTTCGCTTCAGCTACTGCTGAAGGGTCAGCAGTATATACCCCGTCAACATCCGAATATATTTCACACCGTTCAGCATCCAGTGCTGCGGCAAGTGCAACAGCGGTTGTATCCGAGCCTCCCCGTCCAAGGGTGGTTATCTCCCGCTTGTAACTCACCCCCTGAAATCCGCTGATAACAACGACCTTGCCCTTATCCAGTTCATCCTGCACCCGGAACGGCCTTACTTCAATAACCCGTGCATTATTATGCCGGTCATCGGTAATAATACCTGATTGCGATCCGGTCAACGAAACAGCTTCAATCCCCAGTTCATGCAAGGCTATACACAAGAGCGCCATGGTAATACGCTCCCCCGTACTGAGAAGCATATCCATTTCTCTTCGTGATGGAGTGGAGGAAAATTCACGGGCCATCTCCACCAGTTTATCGGTAGTCTTGCCCATTGCTGAAACAACTACTGCGACATTAATATTCTGTTTTTTTACCGCAGCTATTATTTGAGCAATCTTCTTTAATTTATCTACGTCTGCGACGCTGCTGCCGCCATATTTCTGGACAATACAAAGCATATGAATACTTCCTTCCCGAATTTTCAGATTTTCTATTTCATAGTCAATTAGAAAAATAATATGTCACTATGCAAAGTAGTTTTAT
>CBDVBE010000242.1:0-10162 GCA_965372145.1 uncultured bacterium
AATAATTAATAATATAGATTTCTTCTCAACACCTATATAATAATTATACAAAAATCTGGTCAATATATCTACATGCAATATATAATATGTCGCTAAAAAGCCGATTAAGGATTAAAAAAGGCAATTTGAATGTTGTCGAAATAGCGCAGAAGGGGGAAATAGGTATACCGGCTCAAATATAATAGCAATAGTAATGAGTGTACGCTACAAACTTTACAACAAGGAAAACCTACATTTAAAATGGCAGTAGGGGCACAAAATTTTGTGCCCCTACTGCGCTGAAACATACCTTAAATAAAGCAGACAGACTTTTTAAAGTGCACTCATTAATGAATTAGCTATTCAAAAATCGCATCATTACTACCTGTTCTGCTGATGAGACCTTTTTTATAACCCGTATCCAAGCGTGTGTGAGTGAGGATTTATGAGATAGTATCCCTATTCAGAATCAAACTGCTCAAAAGGAATCGCCTCATCGATCAGCATAATCGGTATATCTTCACGAATTGGATAGATATATTTTCGGTCTTCACGGAGCAAACCCGCATCAATGGGTTCTTTTACCGGCTGATCACCCCTGTTTTTTAATGTTCCACCGGTAACTGCAGAATTGATTTTTTCAATTATTTCGCCTTCAATATACTCAATATCCTGTTTTGTTTCCGGACAGCAGAGAATATCCAGCAGTTCCTTATTAATCATGTAAATTCCTCCTTACTCAAAACGTATTCGATACATTATATATTTTTCATCAAGAAATGTGCAAACAATTTCTGTTATTTGCCGCCGACATATATTTTCAGAAAACTTATGGGTCTCTCTACACGAAAAAATCCGTGTAAAAGCGAAAAAAATCTGATAATAAAACAGAACTTTCCGTGTAACGTATATGTAATATACATGTTTTTAATCTATAGTTGAATAGTATTACTATTCTGAAGGATATACGTGAAAAAGGTAAAACGGTTTACATTCAGTGAATATTTAAAAGAGTTGCCATCCGCAATCGTCTTCAAGCATCTTGTCAAGGAACAGGGTATAAAAAGAAAAATTATTTCTTCAGAACTTATTGAAACCATCAAAAAGGAATTCACCTCGGAGCCATCATGCCGCGCGCGTTTTGAAGCGCTTGCTCCTGAGGTCCGGAAAATTTGTGTCCTTACTTATTTGTTTGGGGCCGGAGGATTGAAGACCGTGGAGTTTGAGAAATATCATGCGGAAGTTATGACCTCTTTTCTGGTGTATTCTGCGTTAGACGGGTATTCGACACCTTTTTATTTCGGTTTTAAAGATGTTGAAAAGTTGCTCGCCCCGGTGTACGCGTCGTTTTTGTATGAGCATGCGTTTGTCAATGTTGATGAAACACCTGTGCCGTTTTTACGCATGCGCTGTTTGAGCGATTTCGCTGTGGTATTGATACTGGCACTGAGGGGAATGCTGAAGAAAAAACGTGATGGCGGCCTCGTGCAGGCATCTCTTGCCGAGTTGAAAAAACTTCTTCATACCTCCCAAGAGAGCTGTGTCTTTATAAAAAAGAGTGAAGATACCGCTGCGATTATTCAACTGTTTCTTTCGTATGGAACAGCCCGTGGGTATCTCACTGAAGATGAAAAAAGTTTTGAAACAACACATACCCAGATTACACAATGGCTGTCTCATTCCTATGATGAGTTATATTACGATTTTATTGATTTTGCCGTTGAGAATTCGGGCGCCTGGAGCATGGACATATTTCAGGAGATGCTCAATTGCGCAGGCAGTGCATGGCTATCAGCATCATTTTTCCCTGCCTCGTGCAGTACCCAGGCCCTCTCCATGCTTCAGATCATGCATTATGTCGGTGCGATAGAGGCCAAAGCCCATGGGAAGGATATAGTATGGCGCCGCAGTGATACGCATATGGAATTTCATGAAGTACCGGCAAAACAAAAGGTGCATGTCCTTCCTGATTTCTCTGCAATTATTCCTCAGGAGGTACTGCCTGAAGTGATCTATGCGTTTTCTCTCGTTGGAACAATTACGCAATTTGACAGGGTATATAAAGGTACTATAGACCGTACTGTTGTCAATGAAGCGCTCAGCAGGGGAATTGCGGGGGAGGTGCTTGTCTCCCACCTTTCCGAATGGGAAACTCCGGTGAATGTTATTGAGACGGTAAAGGAGTGGATCCGCGAGTTCTCCCGGCTCAGTGTCTTGAGTGCGGAAACGATAGTCACCTTCGATGAAAAGACAAGCAAGCAGATTGATTCATATAGGGTACTTGAAACACTGATTGAGCCGCTTGATACCCATGCGGTCTTTGCAATAAAGAAAGGGCGCGAACGGGAAGTCCGTGATATCCTGACTGCCATGGGATTTGATCCACGTGTTCCTGAGATGCAGGGTGTTACATTTCCCACTGCTGAACGGATTGTATTGAAAGATACCCGGGAAGAATGTACCCTGTCCTATGATTTTGACGGGTCGGCACAACCGGTGTCCCGGCCGGTAACCTCCGGTAAATACAGCGAGGAATTACAGGAACGTGAATTAAACGAACTGTTTCATGTTATCGATTATGCAGTGCTCATGGGGCATGCATTGAAGTTTGAATATGAAGGCAGTCCGTATATCAAGCAGGGGATATACACTATCAGGCCGGTTAAAATAACCAACGATACCGAACCTGTTGTTGAAGGGAAATCGGAAGAATCGAAGGTGGTGAAAAAATATTATATGAAACGGATTAAACGAATCGGGGTGCTTGCCTCATGAGTGACCGGTGTAATTTTGTGCATCTGCATAATCATACGGAGTACAGTTTCCTTGACGGGGCGATACGAATACCCGACCTTGTTAAAAAGGCTGTTGCCTGGAATATGCCTGCACTTGCCATTACTGATCATGGCGGCCTGTTCGGTGCTATTGAATTTTATGATACCTGCATGAAGGAAGGAATAAAACCGATTCTTGGATTCGAAGCATATATTGCCCGTGGCTCACGGAAAAGAAAGGTGGCGGGTGAGGATGGAAAAAGTAATCATCTGGTTCTTCTGGCGAGAAATGAAACAGGCTGGAAAAACCTGATGCGTCTTTCCACGGTTGGTTACCTCGAAGGGTTCTACTATAAACCACGTATCGATATGGAGATACTGCGCGAATGTTCCGACGGCCTCATCGCAACGACCGCCTGTATTGCCGGCGCTATTCCCCGTGCGATTATTAATGGAGAACGGGAGAAGGCACGGAAGATCGCGGAAGAGTACCTTGCTGTTTTCGGTGAAGGCAATCTCTACTTTGAACTGCAGAAACATGGCATTGACGAAGAGATCATTGCGTTTGAAGAGATGATTCAACTCGGTAAGGAGATGGGTATTCCTTTTATTGTCACCAATGATGCGCATTATCTTAACAAAGAGGATGCACGCGCGCATGAAGTGCTGCTCTGCATGCAGACACAGGACCTCCTATCTGATCCAAACCATTATAAATTTTCAACCGATGAGATGTACTTGAAACCGCCTGAGGAGATGGTTGCATTGTATGAGGAATTGCCGGAAGCGGCAAAGAATACCGTTGAGATAGCAGAACGGTGCAGTGTGAAAGTGTATCATGATCCCCAGCTCCCGGTGCCGGAACTTCCGGCTGAGCATAAGGAGCCGGGAGCCTATCTGGAGGTGTTGGCTGAAGAAGGATTTAAAGAAAAATATCCGGACGCTTCTCCTGAACTGCATGAGCGCCTGGCCTATGAAATGAATGTTATTAAATCAATGGGGTATCCCGGATACTTTCTCATTGTCCGTGACTTCCTGATGGAGGCTGACAGGATGGGAATCCTGCGCGGCTGCAGAGGATCGGCTGCAGGGAGTATTGTCGCCTATTCTATCGGCATTACCAATGTTGATCCGATCAAGTTTGACCTCATCTTTGAACGATTCCTCAATCCTGAGCGGATAAGTATGCCTGATGTTGATGTGGATATTGCCGATAATGACCGGTACCGGGTGATTGAGTATGTGGTAGAGAAGTACGGCAGGAATGCGGTGTGTCAGATTATCAACTTCGGGCGCATGAAAGCAAAAGCGGTGGTGAAGGATGTCGCCCGTGTCATGGGAGTCACTGTTGCAGAAGCAAACCGGCTCTCATCCATGATACAGGAGAAAACACTCGAAGAGTCGATTAAAGCTAATGGTGAACTCAAAGCGGCAATCGAGGGCAATACCCGGTATAAAGAACTGTTCACCTATGCAAAAGTACTTGAAGGATCTGCCCGTCAACCCGGTATGCATGCCGGGGGCGTGATTATCGCCCCGACTGATCTGGTACAGTGGGTCCCGCTTTTTAAACAGACCAAGAATGATATTATTATGACTCAGTTCGATATGAAGTATGTGGAGTCTGTCGGGCTGATTAAAATGGATTTACTGGGATTACGAACACTCACTGTGCTGCAGGAAGCCTGCCACCTTATTGAAAAATATCACGATACACAAATAGACCTCTGGGAAATACCGGATGGTGATGAGGCAACCTATAAACTGTTTCATGGCGGTGAAACCACCGATGTGTTCCAGTTTGAATCACAGGGTATGCAGGATTATCTCCGCAAACTGAAGCCGACCTGTATAGAGGATATCATCGCAATGACAGCCCTGTACCGTCCCGGGCCAATGAATAATATCGACAGTTTTATCCATCGAAAACATGGTAAGGAGCAGATTAATTATCCCCATCCTATGCTGAGAGAGATACTCGATGTTACCTATGGTATCATTGTTTATCAGGAGCAGGTGATGCGTATTGCACAGAAAATGGGTGGTTTTACTCTCGGGCAGGCAGATATCCTTCGTAAAGCGATAGGTAAGAAGCAGGCCAGCCAGATGGAAAAAATGAAGGAGAAGTTCCTTGAGGGCGCGATAAAACAGGATATCAAACGAAAAACCGCCATAGAAGTCTATGCGCTTATTGAAAAATTCGCCCTGTACGGGTTTAACAAGGCCCATGCTACAGTATACGCGCACGTTTCTTATCAGGCAGCCTACCTGAAATCTCACTATTCCCTTGAATATATGACTGCTGTATTAACCTCACATATCGGTGAGCGGGACAAATTTCTCGTTGCGAAAAATGAAGCTGAGCGTTTGGGATTGAAAGTATTACCACCAGATGTGAATAGAAGCGAAGACAAGTGTAATATTATTGATGGTACTATCAGTCTGGGATTGAGTGTGATTGCTAATGTCGGTAAAGCAGCGGATGCGATTATTGAGGCGCGAAATAACAATGGTTCGTTCAGCAGCATTTTTGATCTCTGCAGCCGTGTCGATGTGCGCAGTGTCAATAAAAAAACACTTGAGTCGCTGATTATGGCGGGGGCTATGGATTCGTTACCGGGAACCCGCGCCCAGCTCTTTGCCGCTATTGAGCGAGCTCTTAATTATGGTAATACGTTTCAGAAAGACCGTCAGATGGGACAGACGAATCTGTTCAGTGTAGTATCGGAGTCTGGAGACGATGCACAAAGTGACACAAGTGAATTGCATATGCCTGAGCCTGAACTGCCGGATATACCGCCATGGCCCTACAACGAGTTGCTGGCAAAGGAGAAAGAGGTGCTGAATTTTTATATGAGCGGCCATCCCCTTGATCACTACCGTGATGAAGTAATAGGATTTTCATCAATTTCATTAAAAAAATCAGTGCTGATAGAGACGAGAGATAGTGCCAGTATGCTGGTTGGCGGTGTCATCACCTCGGTAAAGAATATTACCCAGCGCAATGGCAAGCAGATGGCATTTCTGGAACTTGAAGATTTTAAAGGGTCTATTGAGCTTATTGTCTTTGCCGATGCATTTTCCCAGTATAGTGATTTATGTGCGATTGATTCAATGGTGCTGGTACGGGGAAATTTACAGAAGAAAGAGGGTGAGAATAATTATAAGATTATTGTTGAAAAGATAATGCCGCTTTCTGAATCGCGGGAAAAATTAACGCGAAGCGTGCATATACGCCTGAGAACCCAAGGGCTTGAAGAGGAATTCATACGGGAAATCTATACCCGGTGCAGCGAACATAAAGGAACATGTAAGTTAGTTGTTCATATGGTTACGCAGGAGGAAAATGAATATAAAGTAGCGGCGAAGCAGATTCAGATCAATCCTCAAAAAGAGGTTATTGAAATGCTGCGATCAAAACTTGGACAGGAAAATGTATGGCTGAGTCGGAAAGCAGTATAAAAAAGGCTGTTACAGTAATACCTTCGGCATTTACTATCGCATGGCTGACTTTCAGCACGTGCATGAGTGGTATAATGGTGATAGTATTTTCTCTATTCAACAACAGGCTCATATATTGGGTCGCAAAATTCTGGGCCGCAAACCTGCTTTTTTCTGCGGTATCAGGGGCCGCACATATGGGTTGGATAAATTACAAAAAGGTGAGCAGTATGTCTTTGTTGCGAACCACCAGAGTGTTTATGATATACCGGCACTCTATTTTACCCTTCCGTTTCGAATAAGTTTTCTGACAAAAAAAGAACTGTATTCAATACCATTTTTTGGTAGAGTATTATATTCTTCGGGAAATATCTGTATTGATCGCAGCAATGCCAGGAAAGCGAGAGAATCGATTACTTCAGCAGTGAAAAGGCTTAAAAGCCAAAAGGCATTTCTGGTACTTTTTCCCGAAGGAACGCGCAGTCCCGATGGGAAAATTGGGGATTTTAAAAGCGCAAGTTTTGCATTGGCATTAGAAGCAAGAGTCAAGGTGGTGCCGATATATATTTCCGGATTGTTTCAAATCCTCAGAAAAAATTCACTGTTGGTGAGACCCGGTACGATACTGTGTAAAATTGCAGACCCAATCGAAATATCAAATATGCCGGATATTACAAAGAGTCAACTTTCAGAGCGTACAAGAACTGTTCTTGTTGAGATGCAGGGAAAAAGAACTCACAGTAACCTGTAATAAACAGACCTATTACATCATTTCAATCAATACCAAACTATATATTCACTGGATTATTATCTTTGAGGGATATTGTATAAATAAGGAGTAAAAATAAAAAAGGGGAAAGATATTTCTATCTTTCCCCCAATCAGGCCATCACACCTGATACCCCATCATCATCACACACATCCACTTCTCGTGGTATTAACACTCTCTGCCATTTATACCGCAATCTCTGTGCCAATGAATTTAATAAATTAAGTAAAACGTAAAACAGACAATGACACCAAAGAGTTACAAAAATATATCTTATTCAATTACAATAAGTTATGAAATAAATTCTGTTAAATAAATATATGTTCTTCATACTATGAAACGAGAAAATAATTTTAAAAGGTATAAATTTTGGTAAAAATTACTGAATTATAATTACCGTAAATCGGCAAAAATGCCCGAAAAAAGTCAACCATGTATAATTGTAAGCGTTCACAGAACGCCGAAATTTATTGGTCAGGCTTTAAAGTGGGCGTACCAATAGCTACTTCGTGGTGGAAACTTGAAATTTGAAATTTGGTATTCATGCTTTTATACTATCTATAAACATCCAATTCATATACAAGTTTCATGTTTTTCCCCAATTCCCAATTTCTACATAAAATGTACAAGGTGCCACTTTAGGGGTATAACTCAAGTTGGAAGTTAACTTCCTATCTTTCGTTTATAATTTCAAGCCGTGAACGGCTACGTATAATTTTATAATAGACAGACATGTTTTATAATACACTTCTGATTCTTTTCCATCCGTCTTTGGGGATGTGGGCACCAATTACCTGGCATACTTCATAACCGCATGAAGCTCCTAATTGCCCGCATTTCTCTATTGGAAGGCCGTTTACCAGGCCGTAGAGGAAGCCCGAAGCCCAGAGATCACCGGCACCTGTCGTATCAACCGCTTCTCCTGAACCGAGAATACCGATAGTATACGTTTTACCTTCACAGGAGATGAAACTGCCCCGTTTCCCCACTTTAAGCACGGCAATTTGTGTATCCCGGGAAAGTATATCAAGTGCCTTTGCTTCATCAGTACAATTGGTAAAAGCTCGCGCTTCATCCTCATTGGCAAGGAGTATATCGATATATTCTTTAACAATATCAGTAAGTATCTGCTTTGATGCTTCAACCACCGTGAAACTTGCCAGATCAAGTGATATTAAGGCTCCTGCCTCTTTTGCAGCATTAAGGGCCGCAAAAATCAATTGCTCATTGAATAGCAGATATCCCTCAATATGCACGAGTGCGGCATCCTTGAATTTTTCAGCAGTAATTTCTTCCGGGGTTGTTTCTGAAGCTGCACCCAGGAAGGTGAACATTGAACGTTGTGCATCCGGGGTGATAATAGACAGAACCCTTCCGGTAGGAGTGTCTGATCTGTCGAGTATCGGCTCAACGTTATGTGTTTTCAACGCATTTTCAAAGGTTTCTCCCAGTTCGTCATTACCGCGTTTTCCAACAAACCGGGCATTATTACCGAAATTCCCTATACCGATTATAGTATTACAGGCTGATCCACCCGGTACGTGGGATGGTTCATGTTGAGATTGGGCTAAAATAGATTGGATTTTTTCATAATCAACCAGTATCATCCCGCCTTTTTCAGCACCGGTGGTTGCGAGAAACTCATCACTTTCCTGCAGCAGTATATCAACCAGAGCAGAACCAACGCCGACGATTAATGTAGAATCATACTTTTTCATAATTGTTTGTGTCATAATTTATCCTGGATTGTTAGTTGAGAGTGTTTGCTATTAAATTGTTTGATAAAATACTCTTTTTCTGATTTATCGAACAGTAGATAGTTGTAGAAATGTATGTGATTTAGGGAGGAGGCGAAGAGAAATAATAAAAAAAACTAAATATCCTCCATGCAAAATATTATTTATAGGTATATACCCTTAATAATCAATATTTACAGAAAGGAAAAGCCCTTATGAAAAGGTATCTTCTTCTCATCATCATAGTAGCGGTATTGGGAGGTTTATTACTGTTCGCGGGGTGCAGCGGTAAAAAGAAAACACGGTACAGTAATGGTCGGTTGAAAGAGGAATATTCCTTGAAGAAAGATGCGGAGGGGAATAAAGTAAAGCATGGGCCGTATAGTGCATATTGGCCGAATAAGAAGAAAAGAGAGGAATGCACCTACGATCTCGGTAAAAAGGATGGAAAATATGTAGCATACTGGGCCAATGAAAAGGTCAAGACAGAGGGAACCTACAAGAACGGCATTCAGCATGGTACCTTTACCGAATATTATGAAAATGATAATAAAAAAATGGAGGCACACTTTACTGATGGTAAACGGGATGGTTCGTTTATTGAGTGGTATGAAAATGGAAATAAAAGTGAAGAGGCTGTCTATAAAGGTAATAAGAAAAATGGTGTGAATACGGTATGGTATGAAAACGGTCGGAAGGCAATGGAAGGCTCATTTAAGGATAACAGGGAAGAGGGCGTTCACTGGCAATGGTATGATGATGGAAAGAAGAAGGAGAAGTATACCTACAGGGACGGTAAGGCCAGCGGAAAATGCCTGCAGTGGTATAAAAGCGGAAAGGTATTTGCCGAGACGATTTTTAAAAATGGAAAAGAGGTAACCTCTGATGGATGGTATGACAATGGGAAAAAGCAGTTCAGTTACAAATATAAAGATGGTAAAAAGCACGGCGTGGCAATAGACTGGTTTGAGGATGGTAAGAAGAAGGTTGAGGCTCATTTCAAAGACGGTCAGTATGAGAGCAAATATACTGAATGGTATGAAAACGGTAAAAAAATGGTTGAAGGCATTTTTAAAGATGGGAAAGAGCAGGGTGAGTTCAAACTCTGGAGCGAGAAAGGAAAAAAACTGCCTTCCGAGGTGTATGAGGATGGCGTGAGAGTACAATAGTATATTAGACACCTGATTTTACTGGAATATGGCAAAACCACCTTTTAAAAGGTGGTTTTTTTTTGAAATTTAAATAAAAATATTTGTTATCCCAAAGGTATTTTATAACCGTTCACAGGTTCAGAGTTCCCCGTTCACAGTTTACATTACCTTTTTCTGTGAAAAAACGTTGTGATGATGCTTGAGTTTGTAAACATTCTTTAATTTTAGATTTTGGATTTCAACCCAGAACCCTGAACGTAGTTGGATTTTGGATTTTGGATTTTTTCAATCCCCAATCAACATTCCACAATC
>CBDVBE010000243.1:0-10156 GCA_965372145.1 uncultured bacterium
TAACGAAGAAGATGAGAAACCATGTAGATCCTGCCCGGACCCGGAAGTGGAAGTGTATGTTGAAACTGCTATGGATGGTGTGCCGGCCGGTGCTGCACAGTGGTGTGCCAATGAAGCTACAAACGCCGGGTATAAAACAGTCCTGGACTTGGCCGCTGCCGCAACAGCACAGAAATTCAAGGATTACCTGAGCTGCCCGAAATTGGTAAGTGCTATACATGTCGGCCACGGTAATACCTGGGTTATTGCTTTTGCATCTGAAATCATCACCAATGAGTGGTTTGAAACACTGCCCGGTGATTATCTCACGGGCCAGACGCATATGTATGGTTCCTGTTTAGCGCATAATGAACCCCTGGAACCGTCAATAATTAATGCCGGCGTGGAAGCCTATATGTCCGGAGATGTCGAGCTGAATATTCAATATTTGCAGAATACCATGTTTTCCATTTCCCGCCCCATGTTCAATGGCACTGAAGTGAAAGCTGCTTTCAATTCCAGTGATGCCAGCAGCAGAGGATGGGGTATCTCCGGAAATCCTCCAAATGGTCCGTGGTATATTGACAACGCGACACCAGTAAACACCGGCGAAAACTCCCAATCATCATCAAATCTCACCTGCCGGTATGTAAGGCACTCACAACCCATTATTACCATTACTTATAGGGTGAATAACAGTCAGAATACAATTAACCATGCAGTTAAACTGGCTGTCTATACTAGTTCAGGAAAACTGGTGGAAACACTGGTCAATGAGCCTAAAAAAAACGGGAAGCACTCAGTGAATTGGCATGCGGATGACCAGGCGAATGGCGTGTATTTATTCAAACTGCGCGTCGGCAGTAATGAAACTGTAAATCGTACCATGTTAGTAAAATAAAGATTTAAAATAAGTTTTATCCCTGGGAAAAAATATAAAAGCTCCTGGATAAACATTTGTAGGACCAGATAGTCTTTGTAAAAGCATACAAAGCCTACTGGTCAACAACTGTTTACAATTGGGAGAGAGGGGTGTACTATGAGAACATGTATCAAGAGTTTACTCGTAGTGGTTTTTCTGTGCGCTTGTGTAAGTGCCGGTATCAATTATGACGTTATCTATAAAAACGATACGCCGAGGATGCCTGAAAAAACAGTTGAGGGGATGGTCAGCTATGCCCTCGGCCTTAATGAGAGCAACGTACCTTATTTTCAGGCAACCGTAAACATATATGCCAAAGCAGGCGGTGATGACAACTATTTTGTGGTTACCCTGTTCCGCTCCGATTGCTACCTGGCTACTGTATACCGCCTGGACTACAGGAACACGGAAGTTGTCAAAGTAACAACGGATTATGTTGAAGAGGGTCGCGAAAAAGAGTTATGCGGCACCTGTCCTGACCCTGATGTTGAGGTTCTTATTTCATATATAGAAGATGCACTGTTTCCCGGGGCTATACAACACGGCTGGGGAACTCATAGTATGCTTATAGGTGAAGGGCTAAATGCGGTTCTATTGATAGGTCACCGGGAAACGAAACAGGCTGTACTCAATTATTTGGCATGCAAGAAACTCAAGGTATGGGGAAGAATCGGTCATGGTACGGTAAATGGAATAACATTCAATGATTATCAAGGTAGTTTAACATCCGGCGATGTGGCTAATATAGCAGATGATATTAAAGGAAAAACCTTTATTTTCAATTCCTGCAAATGCCATAACCCACCCTTTGAGCCGGCTATGATTGCTGCAGGAGCCTATTTCTATGCTGCAGGAGATATCAGCCTCTCAGGGGGTAAGGAAGGAGTATTTTCCTCTTTCTTCAATAGGGCAGTAAAACAACAGATGGAACTGACCAAGGCCATGGATCAGGCGATTTCAGAAAATAATTATCCCAACGCATGGGGGTATTCAGGGGACGGTTCAGAACCGTATTATCTGAAATTCGGGATGACTGACGTTTCAAACACCTCTTCAATAACGACGGCTGATTTTTCTATTCTGGTAACTTCAGACAAAGTACTGTTTAATACTGATGCAGCCGCTCAGTTATCAATGATTTCAATTTTCAATCCGGCGGGAAGGCTTATCTATCAGGATATTCTTTCGAAGGAAGCGCGCGTCTGGAATATGACCACCACAAACGGCCGGAAAGTCACTGACGGAAATTATATCGCCGTTTTAAAGGACCGGGCCGGAACTAACAGTGTCGAAAAGACGTTTACAATCGTAAAATAATCTCTATACCGATAAGGAAGTGCACACTCGCGGATACACTTTACTAAAGTAATTTGTAGGAAATGTCCAAATACAAAAGGTCAGAAAACAACTATCTTTTTCTGCACAGAATTATTTTTCCCAGTAACCTTTACGAAATATACCATTCCCGGTATCACATTCCCGTTGTTGAAATGGACCACAATATCTCCGGCTTTGGTAAATTGTTTGGACTGGGCAACTATTTTTTTGCCATCAACACGATACAGAGAGATATCATATGTACCATGTTCAGGAATGGTAAGATACAGATCGTGTTTCGTTAACGCCTTGACACACAGGGGGCTGCTATCGACCGCCGAAGTGTGTTTCGCTTCGGTTCCGCCAAGGCTAACAGGATTTAACATCCATTCCAGTACCTTTATCTGTGATACGATCCTGACATCGGGTTTTGAAAGAGCATAATCGATAACTCGTATAAGGGCGTTCTGTTTATCTAAGTTGCTGTAGTAATCTGAATGACAACCGAAATGAAAGGGTGCCCGGTTTCCGTTGTAATGTAAATCAAGATTGTCTATAAGGGTCGTTGTAAATTGATCCCCGGTCATCTTTGCCATATCAAAACAGTTATAATCAAGTCCTGTCCATTTCCCATTTTCAACATTGAAAAAGTCGTTGTATTGTTTAACCTGTGCACGATACTCCTGTGGGATAATTACGTAATATGCGGGCATTTCCCATAAACCTGGATAACTGGTGAGTATTTCATTTTCGCCCATTACAATAAATAAAACTTCATTCCCCGGACTTCCATGATCGAGCGTATAGGGCCAAAAAAGATTGGTCCCGTCCTGATCCTCTTCATATCCTTCCTCAATTGAACAATCATACACTATTCCAGTATTTTGCATCGCTTTAAAACCGTTGTTGTTGTAAAGTAGAAAAGGACAGCGGAAACCGGCTATTGCACTTTTAGGTATACCTGCATTAGTTAAATTTGTGTTACAGGTAGTTATCTGGCTTTCCCATGAAGCAACGGAGGCGACACCGCCGTCAGGATGAGTATGCGTATGATTACCGATTTCATGACCTTCATTATACGCCTCCAAATGGTACTGCGTTCCGTGTGTAGTGGATGTGTAAAACGAGGCGGTTGTTTGCGTCCCGTCATACGTGGCCTCCTGCCCTGTTCCGGCAGGATTTGTCTTACTGGAGAACATCTTAAAAACCCATCGAAACGCAGATGGGCTCTTCTGATCATCAAATCCGAACACGACAAATTGAGGGACTTGATCCGGCTGCAATCCTCCAGGCGGTGATTGCGACGGCGGAAAATCAATCCCGGAAACCATATATGGCATACCCGCTAATGCCATACAACAGACGATTATTAATTTAATAAGTAATCGCATTGTGATAAGGTTTCCTCTCAAAGTGAAATGAATCGCTAAAAGTTAGTATCTATCACCCATAAGTTAATATACGCAAAATTAAAAAAGCATTGATAAATATTTTAGTAAAAAGCTCTGTTGTCTTAAAAAACTGATTATTGCCCAGTTTCTTTTTTCAATCCTCTTTATATTCAATTTTATAACAACGGCTGAAATCTGTGGAATTTGGGGCCACTGAAACTGACTTAATCAAAATATGTTAAATTGCAAAACAGTAGTATCTTTCGCAAATGCATCACCCAAATTTTCATAGCATTTTTATTGATATACCTATTGTCTGTAAATGCACTTTAAGTCAACTATGTACAGTTTCTTTTACCCAAAGGGCATAAATAAACACTTTCAACTTTAGTTGTTAGTGAGAATTATACCCTGCGAGTATAACTACCAATGGAAGTGAAACTTCCTATTGTCCGTTTATCCTCGTAGTGGATAACTCATGGTGAAAGCCTATGAAAAATGGATAAATTAACAATGGTAGTAAACTACCTATTGTTTATTAATAAACTTTCTACCATTCGTTTATCTGCAATTAAAATATAATGATTTAGGAGGGAAGTTAAAAAATGAATTTCATTAGTGTTAAATTGTTTAATTACCTCCGTCCCATAATATGAATGAGATGAAGAAAGAATGTTAATTTATTATTTTACCTCCGGGAAAAATTGTGAAGAAGGTGTCAGGTCTTGACGTGTCACATCCATCTGGAACCGTTCGGTTCCCCTGTAGGCCTGGGGCTTCAACTGAAATCATGCAGTGAAACGAAATGAATTTCAGTGTGCAAACGGTTGCTATCCCTGAAAAAAAATATTTTTTTTCATAAAAGATTTTTTTGCAAAGTAATAACAAATTAATGAAGAGAAAACCACATAAAAAGGCGCATAGGACGAGTGGTTAACTCTATTTTAATATTTGCATTTATCAAGGCCACCATTTGGATCAACAGTTTGCCGCATCTGCTTCACCACACTTCTATTCCGTTTTTCCTGTAAACGCTTCTCCCTAGAAGCTTTTGTCGGGCTTGTTTTATGGCGTTTTTTAGGTTTGTGGACTGCTTTTCGGATGAGTGATACCAATCGGTCTAACGCATCCTGCCGGTTACGTTCCTGGGTTCTGTACCGCCTGGCATCTAAAACTAAAATGCCATCTGCCGTGACCCGTTTACCTCCCAGCGTCTGCAATCTCTTCTTGACCTCCTCTGGCAGGGACGGGGAATTAATAATATCAAAATGAAGTTTTACTGCTGTTGCAACCTTGTTTACATTCTGCCCCCCCGGGCCGGAGGCATGTATAAAATCAAGATCTATTTCGCTTTCGTTCAGGGTTATTTCCGGAGTTATTGAAATCATTACTGAATAATTCCTGTCTTATTGCTTTTCTAACACAATTACACTGTAAAACTCTTTATAATATCAAAAATCACTATACCAATACCAATTAAAACTATAAAAATAAAAGAGAGTCGAATTCTTCTACCACCAAATCGATATGACATCATAATGCCCAATTTAACACCTAAAAATGATCCTGAAAAAAGTAAACCAACGAGGAGTAAAATTACATTTCCCTCATAAAAATATCGAAAAGCGCCATAAGCACTGACAAAGTTTATCGTAAATAGACTGGTTCCAACAGCAACCAGTGTCGGAGTACCAATAACATAAATCAAGAGGGGTAGAGTAATAAATCCACCGCCTATTCCTAAAAGCCCTGTAAAAACACCAATTAATAATGCACAAATAAGAGGAATCCAGATACTCATTTTTTCTATTCCACTACGCTTGAATGTTAAAACAGGAGGTGTTTTCCTTTTCCACAACCAGCGTGATAAACCTGTCTGCACTTCCTCCTCTTTCTGTTTCCTGTATACCTCTAAAAGAATTGAAATACTTACCCATATCATAAGAACAAGAAAAAAGCTATTGAGAACCGTATCAAGAATATTTATGTTCTTCCCATTAAATGTAACAATTCCTCTTCTATTTAAAAAAGTAAGAATCCGTATTCCAATTTCAGCGCCCACTATTGCCCCAACTGCCATAATACTGCCAAGCAGGAAATCAACACTCTTTCTTTTCCAATGTCCCCACACTGCAATTACAGAATTGAGGAAAATCACCATAATACTACAGCCTACTGCATATGGGTAGGGTAAACCAAAAATGATTTTAAGAAATGGCGTCAGTAAGAATCCTCCGCCGACACCATACATACCGGTAAGGAATCCTATTCCTATACCTAAAAGAATTATTCCCGGCCACCAGAGTGTAAGATCATAGGCAGGAAGCAATATATCCAACATAAACGATTAATTTCCCTCTGTTTCATCAGACGGCAGAAAGGTAAAAGATTGTGATCTGATCGTATCTTCATGCACATAAAAGAGGCTTTTCTTAATTGCAGAATTTACCCTATGTTTCCGGTTGCCAATTTTAACCGTTACCCCCGGATAAATCGTATCAATAACTCCAACAGTCCCCTTGTTATCATACAAAGATTTTTTATAATGCTTCTTATACTTCTGAAGCTGTGCTATTTTCTTCTCATGCTCCTGACGAAGCCGTTTCAGTTGCCGGCTTATTGCACGTCGTTCATTGGCCAACTCACCTTCAGTGAGATCCTTCTTTTCCGATAATCTTTTTTCATTCGTTGCAATAATATTCAGTTCGTTCTCAAGATCAATAATTTCTTTTTCTAATTCTTCCAGTATTTTCTTAACGAAAAGATCAATACCTGCTGCAACTTCAGTCGGCACATGTGATGAGCTACCTATAGCATACGCCTGAACCCGATTACGGGCAACAGCCACACCGCCAACTATCCAGGATTTTTTTATTTCAACAAACATCTCATTCCCGGCAAACAGATTGGCATCAAGTGATTCTCCGTCAATCATGATATTATTCCGTGCCATAATCGTCTGATTACGGACGTGTTTGACAACAACATCGCCACCTGCTTTAATTCTTCCCTTCCCCTTCCCGATAAATCCCGAATGCACAATAACACTCCCCCCAGCTTCAACGATGGCATCTTCTATGGTACCATTCACACTGACACTGCCGGCCGCTTTTACCGAGAAACCTGACTTAATGTCACCTTCAATTAAAATATCACCGACAAAATCAATATTCCCGGTATGGAAATCTACATCAGTTTCTATTTTCAGGACTTCTTCAACAAAAAGGTTTTCATCTCGCACATAGACATGTCCCGTTTTTTCTGAAATCAAGGTAGTCGGATCGTCGGGTAACGTCATAACATTTTTACCCAATGCGAGTTGACTGGTATTTCCCGGTGTAGCGGCAATTTGTTCGCCGTATACATCAGTACCTGGTGTACCATCGGTCGGTGGAAGTATTTTAGCGAGTGTCTGCTTTTCATCAACATTTTCAAACAGGTGGATACTGTAATAGTCCGCACGCCCATCTTTTCCAATCTTCGGCTTATGTGTAAAGGAGAGATTAACCTGATACTCAACGCGGGCATCCTCACCCGGTATCGGTGGTATTCCTTCAGCAATACATTCACCATTGATACACTCACCGGTTTTCTTGACTGTTGCTATCGCCTCCTCAATAACATCGTGCTTAATACCATAGGTAACCTTCTGTTGTTCAAGTAACTTCATAACATTATTTTTAGTTACCTCCGCCCCATCAGGCCCCGGCGGGAAAAGATGAAGATATGCTTTTAACCTATCCTTGGAGACATTTATTTTCGCAGCCCCATCCGTATTTACCGGAAGAATATAAGCGTGATTTTTTTTCCGGACTATAATACCACTGAGCGTGCACACAATATCAAGCGAATCATACTGCGTAATGAGTCCCTGCCCCAGTTCATCAGGCGGCTGCATCTTCGTCTGTATGCCTTCAGCATCTCCCAGAACATTATGCCCGGTTTCACCTTTTTCCCCCGCTCTGAATTTCCCTATGTTCTCGTTTTCTTTTACAATATAGGGCCCATGAATAACATCCCTGAGCTGATGATAATGTACCGGAATTGTGATATCTTCCAGAAAGTTCGGGCTCAAATTAACTTCCAGATAGGTTGGAACGAGAAACCTTGCCCCTGCAAGTTTTTCAGGTTTAGGGTACTCCCCTATTGCGACTATTGACTCCTCAATTCTTTTGTTCTCTATCAAATCATTTACAACCGATGCAACCAGCTTTTCCTGGATACCAAAAAGAATATCATTCTCAAACAGCGTGTTAGTAATACGTTTGAGTAACTCCTCTTTTGAAATATCTTCATCAATAGAACCTGAAATATACGCGAGCATTTTATCATTCGAAAGAGAAACCGTGATATCAACCATTTCTTCTAATCCTTATATACCTGCAGGAATATCAGCCTTGCATATCTTTAATTATAAAATAGTACGCCGGTACATGCAATCAAACTACTTTACAGGGACTTTATAACTCTGCAGGGATTGCCGGCTGCAACGACATTGTCTGGAATATCCTTTACCACCACGCTGCCGGCACCAATCGTAGAATTCTGCCCTATAGTTACCCCGGGACAAATAATAGCACCGCCGCCAATCCAGGCATTATCCTTGATAGTTATGGGAGCAGCAAGCTCTTTCCGTTCGAGGCGGATAGCCGGATCAGTCGGGTGATATACCGTATAGATCTGTACATAGGGGCCGATCTGCACATTATTACCGATGTGTACACTATTGCAGTCGAGAATAACGCAGCCGAAATTTATATACACTGTATCCTGAATATGAATATTACATCCATAATCACAATAAAATGGAGGAATTATTTCTGTACGGTTACCCAGAGTGCCAAGCAACTCCTGCAGGAGAGCCAAACGTTTTTCCGTCTCATGTTCCTGCGTGGCATTATACTCATAAGTAAATTTTCTTGCCCGTTTGCGTTCATCAGTCAATTCACGATCATCCGGCAGGTAAAGCTTACCGGCAAGCATTTTCTGTTTCTCATTGATTAGACTCATATATATCCCTTTAGCGATTGTTCAAGGTTATTTTTCAGAAAATAACCTTCTATATAATTGTTCCATTCATTTTATTATTGACTACCCGAAAAATTTCTTCAGCAGTTTGTGTTTATTACCAAATGGCGGATACCTTAGTGGGATATCAACCAGGCATGAACCTTTAAATAAGCTCTTTTTATGCGAAAAAGTGTCGAAACCGGCTTTCCCATGATATCGTCCAATACCACTGCATCCTATACCACCAACCGGTAAATGGACGCCCATGAACTGGCAAAGGGTATCATTGACACACCCACCGCCAAAAGGAATCCCTTTGAGAACCTGTAATTCTTTTTTCTTATTATTTGTGAAGATATACAGCGCAAGCGGTTTTGGATATTCCCTGATCATTTCAATTGCATCTGACAGGTCCGAATAAGCGACAACCGGTAAGATTGGACCAAATATCTCTTCCTGCATTACCGGATCATCAAAGGTTACAGAATCTATAATTGTTGGTGAAATGTAACGCTCCTCTTCTTTTACTTCACCGCCGATAACAATAGTTCCCTTTTGTAAATATGTTTTGAGTTTTTCAAAGTGACGTTTGTTGATAATACGGCCATAATCAGGTGAGGTATAGGGATCATCACCATAAAACTGAACTATATATCTCTTCATTTCCCGTATGAGTGCATCTTTTATATCGCGATGTGCCAGCAAAAAGTCCGGGGCGACACAGGTCTGGCCGGTGTTACAAAACTTGCCCCATACAATTCTCTTTGCCGCAAGACTGAGGGAAACTTCGTTATCGACGATGCAGGGACTTTTCCCTCCCAATTCCAAGGTAACCGGTATAAGTTTTTTAGCAGCAGCTTCCATAACTGTTTTTCCGATTCGAGTAGAACCGGTAAAAAAAATGTAATCAACTTTCTCGTTAAGAAGTTCCTGACAGATATCCGGCCCGCCTTCAATAACAGTTATATACTCCTGTACGAATGTTTTATGTATCATCTGTGCGATACAGGCTGAGGTATGTTCCGAGCATTCAGATGGCTTGACAATCGCACAATTACCCGCAGCTATTGCACTAACCAGGGGGATAAGTGTCAGGTTTATCGGGTAATTCCAGACACTGAAAAGAAGGACTGTACCATACGGTTCAGGCTGTATATAACTCTTACCCGGCACATTGATAATCGTGGTCGGGACTCTCTGTTGTTGCGTCCATTTTCTTACATGCCTTAACGCATACCGAATCTCATCCTGTACTTGAATAATTTCAGATCCATATACCTCAAAAGCAGGTTTTCTCAAATCAATGTTAATCGCCTGCAGCAGGCACTCTTCATTTTCCCGGATTGCCCGTTGAAGAGCTTTCAACTGGGAAATACGAAAAGAGATATCACGTGTCTTGCCTGTATTGAAAAACTTTTTCTGCTTTTGGACTATATCTGATATTTTGTTCATAACGATTATCCTGATATAAAGAAACAATATACTAATTAGTATCTGTTAAATATAGCTTGTTTTGAATGTCATTCCGGCATGCTTT
>CBDVBE010000244.1:0-10143 GCA_965372145.1 uncultured bacterium
AGTATGATAATAACCTGGCAGCCTACGATACGAGTGTATATCCGGTAACGGATTCCCTGTACTACTTTCTTTTGGGTGATGGTGATTTTATTTCCTTCACCGACTTTGATGCGTCAAACGGCTCAATCACTTTTGATTTTGCATTTGCCAACGGAGAGGTTGACGGTCTTCCCGGTTCCGGTAAAGTTATCCGGGTATATTTTATCGCAAAAAAACCCGGTACGTGCAAAGTATCCCTTGTAAAAGGCCGGCTGAAAGACATTGACAACAATAACGTTGCCGTCGAACTCACCAGCGCCTCTATACCAATTTCATATGTGGAGAATTAGAATATGAAAACATGGCTCTATATTATATCATTCTGCACAGTACACCTTTTCGCACAGAATCAGGCTCCGCTCATTGTGTCGGTGATCTCACCTTCCGGTAACAATACCGATTCTGTAAAGGTTCCCTTTCGACTGGCTGATGCGGAAAACGATATATGCACCCTTGCGGTTTCCTATTCTTCAGACAATGGCTCCACCTGGATTCCTGCTACCGTAACTAATAAGATATTCCAGTCAAACAATCCGGTATATGATACGGTTATATGGGTATCATTGAATGACCTGGGCATCTGCGATTGTGACAAAATCATTCTCAAGCTTACCCCCTATGATGCTGATACAGGTACTGCGATTTCAACAACGGTATTCTCATTAATGAATTTTACCCTGTACAATTTCAGTAATTTTTTTGCAAAAACTGCAATAGACTCCCTTGGATTTACACAAGACTCAACCATAACCGGTTCAGGAGCATGTGCCTATACCTACACGGCAGCAAACGGCAACGTAAACAAACTCGAACTCGCTTACTCAATTGACCGGGGTACGTACTGGCTTACAGGATCCAGTGATATCACACCTAACCATCCGGTATCAAAAAAAGATACCATTACCTGGAATTCCGGGACTGACCTTGCTGGGTATGCCGGCAGTAACATACTGCTTAAAGTAGCGGCTCAGGACCTCACTACCGGACGAATCGGATTAGCCACACCAACGGGAAGAATAACGATTGACAACTCTCCTCCCTCTTTCTTCTGGGCGTGTGGTATCGCAGATACCACTATAGTCCTGCTCCATTTTCCTGACGATATCGATTCAACAAAAGTACTCGATACGCTGCGATATACCATGAATTTCGGCAGAAAGATCACTGCTGTTTACTCGAACAGCAGTGTCGGTTCCCATATCACCATTGCCTATGCAGTCCAGGGTGGGCCTGAGCAGCCCGACAATCTGGAAAATCTCGAGGTGGAATATTACACAAATAGCAATACCTGGGCAGGGGTAAGAACAATTGTACCGGGAGATGTAGGAACCTGGAAACAATTCAGGGACTCAATTACGGCTATCGATGCATTTCATCCTTTGTTTAAAGTTCGGTTTATTCAAAGAGAATGTTCAGGATCGGGATTTGATAACTATTATCTCGATAATGTTGTAATTGCGAAAAATAATACGCCTCTATTCAGTGACAGCATTCCCTCTTCATCAATTTCTTCATCAAATTGGGCCTCAATCACCAGTGTTGCCACCACCACGAGCGAAGTTGCATCAGCGCCCTATGCGTTGAAATTTGACGGTTCAAGTACACGCCAGATACAGACCGTGGATATTGTTACCGGTAGTAATATTGGATTGGGAGCGTGCGGGTATTATGCTGAGACTGATTTATCGCTCTTGCCGGGGGTTCCCTATAAAGTTACTATAGATACCCTCTTTGACAAGGCCGGTAACTTTCCGACCACACCTGTTTCCGATACCTTTGCATGCAGGAATGACGCGTTCCATCCGAGTATCCGGCTGAATGTAACCTCACCAATACTGAGCGGCAATTCACGGATTTATTATCAACTTTCTGATCCCAATTTAAACGTTCTTACTATTTCGGGTGTTGAGTATAAAGTTCACAGCGGTCAATGGCAGAATGCAACGGTTTCAGGTTACCTTACCAATATTCAGAGTGGAAATTATAACCGATATTTCTACTGGGATACCAAAAATGATGTCCCGGATAAGCACCTGTATTCTGTTTCACTGCGGGCACGGGTGAGCGATACTACTCTTGAGGGTTCCTTTGATATACTGCATGACCTGGAAATCAATAACAATTATACACCTGGCATCTCTTTAACGAAAGTCTCACCGCTGTATAGCGATACAACCGTGATAAACCATACCATCACCGATACCGAAACTGATACGGTCGACCTTGACATTTTCTTTTCAAGTGATAATACAAACTGGTATCCGGCAAAAACCACCGGTACGATTGCAAACATAACCTCTTCAGGATATACCGGTTCATTTACCTGGATGACCCGTGATGATGTCAAACCCCCGGCGTATGACATAACCGGCACATTATATTGCAAAGTGATACCAAAAGACTTTGCCCTGGGCAAAGAACAAATTATTGCAGTGCCCTATAATTCCTCCAGCTTGCCGACTATTCTGCTCAGCAATGTAACAGGCGAAAACCAGGACACGGTCACTATTTCATATACGATTTATGACAAAGACAATTCAACGATTTCTCTGACATGCCACTATTCTCTTGATACGGGTAAAACCTGGCTGAACGCGTCCACTGCGGGTTCGCTGTCAGGTATAACTCCTGCCAATTACACAGGTACTATTACATGGCTGTCTAAAAGTGATATCCCCGGTATAGATCACTATAGGATCCTCTTCAGAGTAACTCCCTTTGATCCCGGAATGGGTACCGGCGCCACTACTAACACATTTCATGTTGATAACAATGAACAGCCGACTTCCTATATTCTTCCTGCTCCCTCCGGAACACAAATGACCGAAGTACCTGTTAAAGTAGTAGTATCTGATGCTGAACTTGATACATTAAAATTACTATTTGAATTTCGAAGAGCATCTTCCAGTCTCTGGTCTATTGCCCGTATGAAGGAATGGCTCTCTAACATACCCAGCTCACAGTATAACGGGAAAACCCTTACCTTAACCTGGAGCACCAGTGCGGATGTAAATAACTATGCAGACAGTCTATGGATCCGTATGAGCGCCCGGGATAACGATTACGGGCTGAAAAGTAACATCATTGGATTCTATTACAGCGACAAAGGGCCTGAATTATCTATCCGTCCCATTAGTAACGAGCAATCCGGTGATGTCCCGGTACTATTCGATATAACGAGTAACTCAATGGATTCAGTTACTATTAACGGGTACTATGATACTGAAAACAGTTCCTGGACGGAGGCAACATTCAGTGGAACCCTCAAGTATGGGCCACACGATGATTCAGGGTGTGTCGTATGGAAATCGCGTGATGATGTCGGCAATATAGACTATAATAAGGTAAGATTTCGTCTTCGTGGTACCAGTCACAAAACCGGCAGCAATGCCTATTCCAATTATTTTACTCTTGATAATAACAGGTCTCCTTCAACCGACCTGTTAGCAAATCCCGTTGTCACCATAGATAAGGTATATCTCAAAGGAGTGTTTACCGACTATGAGTTCGATCCGCTGCGTGTTTCGTTTCAATACCTTCGTGCAAGTGACTCTACGTGGAAAAATGCTACTTTGGATAACTATATAGGGACACTTGACAGTGCAGAATATGACAACGACACTATTGATGTTATCTGGAAAAGTAAAACTGATCTTCCATTATATACAGATACCATGTTAGTCCGACTGGTCGCAATTGATACCGATACCGGCATGTGGGATACCGTTGGTTTTCACCTTGGTCAGCAGGCGCCTGATATTAACCTGTACTACATTTTAAGCGAACAGAGCGATACGGTACGGCTCCCCTACCGGATCATGTATGAAGGTAAAGATACGGTAACCATGGATGTCGAGTACTCAACGGATAACTCTTCCTGGCACACCGCTTCCCTTACAGAAACTCCTTTATTTATCTGGCCGACCTCAAAGGAAGATACCCTTGTCTGGCTGTCTAATGTTGACCTTCCCCATGTTGATTTACAGGAGGTCTGGATCCGCGTTAAACCGGTTGCCAAGTTTGAGGGTGTATGGAAAAAGTGCAATCCGTTTCCCCTCGACAATAACCTGCCACCAACAATATTTTTCACTGAAGAGACAAAAAAACTGGAAGATTCAATTGTTTCGATTGCCACTGATATAAGCTTTGCAGTTGCCGATTCAGAATCAGATACGATTACGAATAGTTGTGTGTACAGAGTTTTTCCTGAAACGAGCTATAAGACATATACATTGCCCAAAGAACTCACAACAGTAACTGCCGACAACTACGAGGATTCATCATTCAGTTTTAATTACTCATTCGATAAATATGGCGATTCAATGGGAGTAGAGTTCATTCTTTCCTGTTTGGATAAAGATAGGGGCAACTACGATACCGTATCACTCATGTTCCGCCGCTTCCTTGGTGATTTCAACTATAACGGCTATGTTGACCTCGAGGACCTCGAAATCTTTGCACAGGCCTGGAAAAATGAGGACTATTCAAAGAATACCGGTCCAATTGAAGGAACTTTTCCAAATATTACTGTAATCCAGGATGACCGGTTCGACCTGGAAGACCTGTCTGCATTTGTCATCTCGTGGAACTACAGCCGCAAATGTGCTCAAAAACAGCTTGGAGACGAAACACGGGAACGGGATTTTATTTTCAAAGCCGATAGAAAAATATTCCAATCACCAGATACCGATACCTTTGACATTTCTCAAATTACTGTAAAAGAAATAGGGTTGAATTCATACGTTATCAAGATAATCCTGCCCGATAACAATCTGTTATCTCATGGCCTGCTTCTCTCTTTCCCTCAGAATGGTACTATTGACTCAGCAACTGGCTTAACCGGCGATTTTACCACGACCTGTTACAATAGCGGCAATACAGAGGTGCTGCTTTATTCCACCGTTACCCTGTCGGATTTCATAGCGCCCCAACAGACTGCGAAGATTTATTTGCAACTGAAGAATTCTGAAAATCCGACACCCGTGTATATCAGATCCCGTAGCCTTTCCAAACAGAATACCTTTATCAATGAAGCTGCTTATATTCAGTTTAATGATATCAGTAAAGAAAATAATGACCCTGCCGGTTCTATAACGTATACAGTAGTACCGAATCCCTTTACTCCCGATCTTTCTCCTTTACCTCAGGAAATTCAGAGCTATTCCGGCAAACGGAATGGGACTATGATCCTTGTTAAAAAACCCGAAGACGCCATTTCAAACGACCACTATTTTACTGAAGGCACTCTCTCTATATTTGATGTACTCGGTAATGCTGTTTTAAAAGGGATAACGCTATCAACAGATAATAGCGGTAACCTCTTCTTCACCTGGAACGGTTATAATCGAAATAATCGTATTGTCGGCAGTGGGACATATAAGGCGGTTATTGTCACAGAAGACAGTATAAACGGCAGCTTAACACATGAGATTCTGATTGGTGTGAAACGATAAGGTCTGTAAAAACTACCTCTTCACCATTCTCCGCCAACCCCCTAATACTGCACCAGTGAGAATGAATTGAACCAGCAGGCTTCCCGTGTTAATAAATACAAGGCCGGACGGATACCCGGCAAATGCTGAGTGTGTTGCCGTGTTAAGGAAAAGGAAAGAGAACCATAGTACAAATGCTATACAGATTCCCTTTAAGATGCTTTCTACAGCGAATACCCGAAATAAAATCGCCATTGTATAACAAAGTACAATTGAAGAGAGAATTGAAATTATATAAGGGAATGGATTAGATGGATCAATCTCTTCCGGAGTTTTTCCAATATACGCTAACCACTTATCGCCAAATACATTCGGTGTATACCAGACAAAGCCCAAAGCCTGGTGTAGTATAATTAATAGTAAAATTGCTAAATGGTTTACCCTCCCTGAAATCATAGTGCCCCCATTTACTTTACTAACAGGATTTACTCTCTTTGTGAATTACTCAATGTATTTCCCCAGGTATACCGGATCATTTCAACGGCTGGGGAATCTCTCCCATCTGTTTAAGCTTCAGGAGATATTTCTCCGGATCATTCTGTACCACTTCAAGACACATTGAATCTCCTACAAAAATCCGTTTCCCATCATAATCGACATACAGATCTTCATCTATAGGATTTCCCGTAACCGGGCAGGTCTGTTGCACAGAGCCTCCGGATTCTATAGTTTGGTTCTGTGCCTGTTGTTCCCGGCCAATTTTTGCCCTGTCTGCCGAACCTTTTTGACCGCATCCTGCAATTATAATAGATAGTATTAGAATTCCGGCAAGGATACTATTTCTTATAACCATGAAACCTCCTGGTCGATTAGTTGTAATCATCTTTCTTTTTAGTACTAATTAAATATAAATCCAAATACAATGAGAATAATCGAATATCTGCATTAAATACACATTCATGCATATCTGAATTTTACAAAAAAAACAGAGTGATTTTTATAAAGGGAATAATATAATGTTGATGAAAAGAATTTCGTAAATTGCAGGAACGAAGCACGATACATAACTAACCTGTCTCATCAAAATTTAATCCTGCAATATTGGCAATATTCTCAATCCAGAGATTGAAATCCTCATTAGTGATATCTGTGGTCTGCGTCTCTTTAACCTTGCCGTCAGCATCGAGTGTTACAAAATCTATAAACACCTTACCCTTTTCTTTATAGACACAGAATCGAAATGGAACACCTCGCTCTTCAAGCTGCTGATTTGATGTTTCAGTCGCTTTCGCAAGTGTCTTAAAATAGTCTTTAACCCGTTTTCGTGAATGGAATTGCTCTTTATCTTTCTCATTTTCCTTATTTCTTCTCTTAATCTCACCAAATCCCATATATGAATAAACAGGGCCAACTGACTTTATATAATTAGGCGGGGTCTCATTATAAACTTTTCTAAATTCCATATCTACCCCCCGGTAGTTTTAATAGAGCGCAAATTTTATGCCAAATAGTCACTCTCATTACTTATATCGTACGGAGACACTGAAAACTCAAGATAAAAAGCACTTTTCGTCCGGATTTAATTATAGGAGCCAAAACAGGCATAGTATATAAATAACTTTCTTAAGGTAATTTAATTTTCTTCAAATTATATTATTCCAAAGAAGATTTGGCTTAATTGCTGTTGATCGTGAAGATTATAATCGGCTCTATTATGGGAAAAAATAACTCAACCGGTACTATCTGTATCTTTGCAAAAATTCCAGGGAACGGCACGGCAAAAACACGTATTGCGAAGACTGAAGGTGCTGAAAAAGCCGCAGAAATCTATCAGGAACTGCTTGCTATTACCGCTGATATTGTCGCTGAATTTCCCTACCATGTAGCCTATTCCGACAGCACCGATTATAAACCGTTAAAAAAAACATTCAAACGTTCAAACTCATTTTTTGCGCAAACAGGCGAAACTCTGGGAGACCGCCTTGCGAACTCTTTTACCTACCTGTTCAATACCGGCTATTCACATATCTGTGCTATCGGTACCGACTGCCCCACGCTGTCACCGCATGATATTACTCAGGCATTCTTTTTACTGGAACATGGTTTTGATACGGTAATAGGTCCTGCTCATGATGGCGGATACTACCTTATTGCCTGTAACCGGAACAGTCTTGATATCTTTTCTGCCACCCAGTGGAGTTCACCCAGCCTTCTTGACGAAACAGTTGAAATACTCGAATCCGGATCACTCAGGTACCGGCTGCTCAAACCCCGTTTTGATATCGACCATATGGAGGATTATTTACAATGGAAAAAGGAAAACAAGTAATATTACGTAATCTCTGCTCTGGTGTTCTTATTGCGCTAATCATGGTGCACTGCTCAGGCACCCGGCCACAACACGTTGCTGAAGGCCACGATAAACTTGCTCCCTGCCCGGAAACAAGCAATTGTGTGTCAACACAGGCAAAGGACGAGAAACACCGGATACTGCCGTTAACCTATTCCACGGACACAAAAACCGCAATGCGTATCCTTAAGGATGTTATCCAGACTATGAAGCGTACTGAAATTATTGCTGAGCAGGAAGACTATCTCTACGCGGAATTTATTTCCGGATTCTGGCGATTTGTTGACGATGTGGAATTTTCGTTCGATGTGGATAATAAACTTATCCATTTCCGGTCAGCCTCACGGCTTGGTAAAGGTGACTTTGGCGTTAACAGGAAAAGAATGGAAAAAATCACCCTGTTATTTAATGAGAGAATGAAGGTTGTGAGTGAATAAAAACCTTCAGATGTACATTAACTTTCAATGCCTTTTACATTGCCGATTACTTTTTTCTAGCTCCTAGTATCCCCGCAATCTTCTTTGAAAGGTCGAGCGTAGTAAACGGTTTTTTTAGAAAGCCGGCTGCACCTTTTTTAATAAGTTTTCGAATCTCATCATTAATAGTATAACCCGAAATAAGAAGTACTTTAATTTCTTTGTTAATATTCTGCAGTTCCTTAAATACCTCTTTCCCACTCATTTTCGGTAGAATTAGATCGAGAAGCACAAGGTCTATATTCTGTGCCGAATCCTTGTAAAATTCGATTGCTTTATGTCCATCACTATAGGTTTTAATATCATATCCAAGATTCTTCAACATTGCTTTTACAGTATTCCTTACCACATCTTCATCATCAATAACAAGAATACTTCCTGTTCCTTTTGAAGGTTCATCTGGTATTTGAGCCTCAACAACCTGTTTCTCACTTTCTCTAAGCGGCAGATGGATAATAAATGTTGCACCCGAACCTTTTTCACTTTCTACATCAATTGATCCATAATGTCCCTTGATGGTACCATATACAGCAGGCAGTCCCATACCACTACCCTGGCCCTTTTCTTTAGTCGTAAAAAAGGGTTCAAAAATACGATCTCGATTCCCCTCGTCTATACCCATACCAGTGTCAGTAATGGCAATTTCGAGGTACTCATCAGCGATATTTTCTGAACTAAGCCTTTCTATCTTTATATTGCTTTTTTCAATCACCCGTGTAGTAAAAGTGATCTGTCCACCTTTCGGCATGGCATCACGGGCATTCAGGGCAATATTAAGGATTGCATTCTCCAGTTGCGTTGCATCACCGATAACAACAGCATGTATTGCCTCATAATGACGGACAAGAGTAATCGTTTTATCGATACTATGCTCAAGGATTGCAATAACCTCCTCAATAATTTTATGCATATCCACCGGCGCCTCCTCGAATGCCCCTTTTCGGGCAAATGCAAGCAGTTTATCCGTCAGGTCAGCAGCACGCCGCGCAGGAGTAAGAATATTATCTGCATAGCTCTTAATCCTTTCATCATTTGGATACATCTGCTTAAACATATCAGCGAATCCCATAATACCGGTAAGCTGATTATTAAAATCATGCGCCACGCCCCCAGCCAATTCTCCGATTGCCTGGAGTTTCTCAGACTGCTGAAGCTGCTGTTCAAGTTGTTTTCGCTCTACCTCTGCACGCTTACGATCCGTGATATCCCTGATAATGCCCTGTGTTCCAACAAGCTGTCCTTTACTATCGCGGACAAAACTCGCTTTTAATTCTCCCCAGAATGTTGTTCCATCCTTCCGGATATATTCAAACTCCAATAACGGAACTTCAACCTCTTCCTTTTGTGCTAATGAAACGTAATTCCCAAAAGTCTTTAACGCTCTTTTTAATGATTCCGGAGTAACATAATCTTCCATTTTTAATTGCATCAATTCCTCAAGATTGTATCCAAGTAGTTTCTCCGCTGAAGGACTCGTGTATACTATGCGAAGGTCCATATCCTGTAAAAAAAGCACATCACGCATATTATCCGCAAGAAGACGGTACTTCATCTCCCGTTCTTTTATTTCTTCTGCCTGATGTAAAACCTTCTGAAATGAGGAAGAAAACCTGTTTTTAATACTTTCGAACGTGACAAGTAATATAACAGTAAACACAATATATCCTGATATCTGGGTAATCCATGCTTGTGGAGTTTTTAAGTAGTCAACCGGTAGATATGCTCCAGGTGCTATACCGAAAATTATAGCTGATCCCACACCAGCTATCGCAATAACACTTGTTATCAATACTATAGTGGTCTGGAAATTTAGTACAGGAAAAGAAATTATTTTAAGTGGCTCCAA
>CBDVBE010000245.1:0-10104 GCA_965372145.1 uncultured bacterium
CAAGAAGCTCAATTGCCTGACGTGCGTCTGCAGGGGTAATCGATGGGATAAGAAGTTTTGCCAATTGAGGGTAATCACCCCTGAACGGATAAAAATTCAGTACTTCACGCACTGCGGTATAAAACCATTTATCATAGTACTCATACTGTTCGGCACTGACTGTCTTTACTTTGGACTCTTTAAAAGACATCATTTTTTCAAAATAACGTTTTTTATCCTGATGGTTTTTCGCCTGGTTAAACAGGACCATATTCTGAAAATAACTTGTTTCCCGTTTGTTCAGCTTGAGAAATTCAGCAAATTTTTCAATAAACGTTATGGAGATATTGGCCTTGCCGCTGATTATCTGCGAAAAATGGCCCCCGGATTTAAAGCCGACGCGGTCAGCAATAAAGCGATGAGAAAAGGCTTTATTGACAGCCTTTTTTTCATCATAGTACTCTCTTAAAAACTGCCGGTAATCAGTGTATTCGAATACAGATTTCATGAATATTTCTCCCTAGAGGAAATCTCTCCCAATGATTAATAATATACACATATTTTACCAACTTTTTATTAAAAATTCCACATAAATTTTAATTTGTCGCTTAATTTATTGAGCGATATACAGTTTTAACAATCTACTTAGGTGCCACCTAACTACTTATATTACAGTGTGTTATTAAGCCTTTTAAATACCCAATTGCCTTTTATGCCAAAACCACTATGTTATATTTCTATTAAGCACAGCAGGCTTTAACAGGGAGGGAATATACCTATGTATGATATTGTCGGCAACATCTTCTGAATACTGATACGTTGCTATAAAGAACAGATCTCCCTAATATCTACATTCACAAAACCTGACCTCTATACTAAGAATCAATAATAAAGTAATAAAGTGATGGAGTGATGGAGTGATGGAGTGATGGAGTAAAAGCTATAAAATCCAACACCCCAATACTCCAGTACTCCAATGCCTCATAAAGAGTATTAAATGCATAAATTCAGGTATCATAACAAAATCACAGAGATCAGGATTTCTGACATTATTTGCATTACTATGTTTCATAGCAGTCGAGTATTTCACCAAAATAGAGTGTGTGGTAATCTTTTTTAGGATACAGGCTTTCATAAGTTTCAACCAGATTCGAGGAATCCATTGCTGATTTGTAAACTATACGGCATTCAAAATGAAGTCCATTCATCTGAATTATCGGTGTTTCAACTTTTTGTGCATCGATAACAGACAAACCACACTCCTTAAACTTATCACAATCCTTTCCGGAATTGGTACCGCAGAACATGAGCGCTTCACTCATATTCTCGCAGGGTACACTCACCGTGAAGTTATTACTTTGCTCTATTATATTGAACGTGTGCCGAGTCGGGCGCACGGCAACCAACAGAATCGGTTTTTGCCATATGATGCCAATTGTAGCCCATCCGATTGTCATGGTATTCAGCTTATCGGCGCACTTGACAGTAAGAAATGCACCCTGTTCTATCTGCTTCAACGCCTTCTCTGTAACGGTAGTATAATCAACCCGGTTCATACACCCCATCTTTCTGTTTAAGGCAAATTGAATGTCTTGCGTATACAGGCCACCTCGCGGCCATTTAACGGCTTATCGCATGCTGACACATTCATGGTTACCTGATCAAGGTTCCTGAATCCTGGAATAACACCCGCAACATGCTCATGATAGAGCACATACTGCAGTGCCATCCTCGCCAAATCTTCACGACTCTCCCCAAACTCTTCTGACACAGCCTGTATACCTGTTTCTGCTTTTATGAGATACTCCGGCTTAAACTTTTCCGAGTCTCTCCGATGATCCCCTTCGGGAAAAGTAGGCGGATCCATACTCGTATATTTACCAAGTAAAATTCCCTGGTTCAACGGGCTGAAAGCAATGAACGACATGCCGTATTCTTCACAAAGCTGCATTACCGGTGAATTCGGTGCTATGAAATGATAATCCATCGCATGCGCCCAGGACTGCAGAACGGATGGTTTAATTCTGGGAACGAGCCGCTTAAAATCCTTTTCAGAGTAAGCCGATAATCCAATACAGCGGATCTTACCCTCCGCTTTCAACTGCGCCATTACTTCACAGGCATCATCGAGGCAGCAATCATGCGTACCAAAATCACCATGATGAAAATAATACATGTCAATATACTCTCTCTTCAAATTCACGAGAGACTGTTCACATTGCTGTCTGATATGCTGCGGCTCGTATGCGTGAGCTGCAGTTCCTTTAAACCAGCCGACTTTACTTGCGATAATCATTTCGTTACTCTTCGATCCCAGGGCATCGGCAAGCATACGTTCAGCTAAACCATTACCATACACATCCGCATTGTCAAAATGATTCACTCCGTTATCAACAGCATAGGCAATGGCGTCCTTTGCCTCGTTGGAATCAACCGGTGACCAGCCGTTTGCAATCCGCCCCTCTTCCCAGTTCAATCCACCCAGTGTCCAGCAGCCAAGTCCGATTTCGGAAATAGTAATATCAGTGTTATTAATAGTACGGTATTGCATAGGTAAAAACTTTATCCTGTTTATTCCAATCCGAGCACTGATGCACATGTATCAAATTCAAACTCAGACAAAAGGCAATCAATTCGATCCAGCATCTTGTCAAGATTGATATAGTGCCTTAACTTCTTAATAATCGAGATGTTTCTTACCCGCGGCTGTCCCGGATCTATCTCCCAGGGGTGAATATAAATCACTGCAGGACGATTGTCTTTATTACACTGCCTAATGCCGTACACAGTATACCAGTACGGAAATAGACGCAGATACCCTCCACCGCTGCAGGGAAATGTCATGCCGAACTTACGGAAACAACTCATGGGAAATTCAAGTATATTTTCAGAAATGTTGTGAATTGAAAGAGAAGATCCCGCAGCAGCATAATCGGGATGAAATCCAACCGGAAATATTGATGAATCATATTTTATACCATGTCCGGCAAGAATCTCAAATATCCACGGCTTATCTGCTGAAACAGAGAATGATGGCGCCCTGAATCCAATAATTTCAACATCAACACACTGTTTGATTGCCTGCAATGATTTAACAAGATCCTCTTCAAATATTTTCGGTGTTACCTCTTTAACAATGATATGGCCATACCCATGCGTAGCCACCTCATGGCCGGCCACAGCAATTTTTTTAACCAGTTTCGGACACCGTTCTGCAATCCATCCGAGGATAAAAAAGGTGGCTTTCGTGCTATGCTTATCAAGTAACGTAAGTAAGCGTGTGGTATTCTCGACTACCCGTAATTCGCAACGGTCCCATAACGAATAATCAATAACTTTTGAAAAGTTATAGACGCAAAACCAGTCTTCGAGATCAATACTGAATGCGTTTTTCATTGATAATACACTCCCTGATTCACGATCCCTCAGCGTATTGGCGTCAAGCTAAAACTCTTAAATGTCATGCTGAGCGGAGTCGAAGCATCCACCTAATTCACCAAGTAAATTAGTGAAGTGGTATACGACTATCGTATTCTCCTACCCCTTCTTTTAAACTCCTTCACATCCGCAGGTGTTGGAAACGTTTGATACGATCCACCATCGGGCATTGGCGTCGATGTAACGATACCCTGCATGATCTCAAGTAGTGTTTCATTAATAAGCCGTGCACTGATTCGTTTTGTTTTCAGTATCATCTCATGTAACGATTCATCTCCGACTTTCACCCGCTCCTGTTTAATAATCTCACCGGCATCAAGCTGCTCAACCATATAATGGATGGTAACGCCAATTTCCTGCTCGCCCTTATACATACCCCAGAATACCGGCATCATACCTTTATTTTCAGGCAACAGTGCAGAGTGAGAATTTATGCAGCCACGCTTCGCAGCCTGTAATATCTCCTTTTTGAATATCTGTGGCGCGGCAATGGAGACAATGATATCAATATCCATTTCCTTGATCTTCTGAATATATGCGGCATTATTTACACTTTTAGTCTCAAGTGATGGTATACCAGATTTCTTTGAAAGCTGTGAGACAGAACTGCCGGATATTTTTCTGATAAAATACAGAAATCCCATTTGTAAAAAATTGATTGGGCCATAAAAACCATACATCTGTCTTGCCAGTGCATAGTGTGATTTCTTATTAAACGGCGGGCAAATCGTAATACCCTTAATACTATAATCTGCGTGTTGCGCCAAGGGGAAAAATACCTTGAAAAAGTCGTATACATAGAAAACATCTTCCTCGGTAATGATCAGTATATTCAAGACGATACCCTTTCCGTACTTTCCCACACGGCACTTTTTATCCCGCGCAGATATCGGAAAAACCCGAATAAAACAGCTATATTCATAGAGACGAAGTGATATATGGATGAGGCTACCGGCACGGTAATTCGGGTCCTTGAAAAAAGACACCCAATAGCTGCAAGTAGATAAAATCCTGCCTGTATATACCCAAACACCGCGTAGGGATATTGACTAAAGAGTAATATGTTGGAAATAATAATTGCCAGCAGGATAAAGGGAGAAAACCAGCGTAACACTTTATGTGAAGTATAGAGAATAAAAATCTTCACCCGGAATGGGTTCAACAGTCCCAGAAGGAAAAAGAAGGATTGAAAATTTCCCGCACCGATACGTATCCTGCGTCTGAATTCCTCTTTAACACTCTGACCGGTTTCTTCAACGGAAACAGCCTCTTTATCAAAAACAACCCGGTATCCTCTGCGGAGAATTTTCATTGGAATAATCAGATCATCATTCGAGTATGCATTTGCCGGCAAAGGAACGAACAACTCCCTGCGTATTGAATAAAACCCTCCGAATGCGCCGATTGTTGCCCCGAACAATCCTTCACTATATTTCAAATCAGTCTCGAAGTTCCTGTACAATATTTCTTTTTGCAAACCACGCCCGCCTTCAGGCACAACCAGCTTCACCTGACCGAGAACCGCGCCGATCTTTTCGGATGAATACATACCGACCAGTTTCGATACCGCATCAGGCTGCAGCATGGTATTTGCATCAGTCAACACTACAATCTCGCCTTCCGCTTTCGGCACCGACTTATTAACCACCCCGGTTTTTCCACTCCGCTCACGATAGTCAACAAATGTAATTCCCCGGCCGCAGAAGGTTTTAACGATCTCTGCGGTCCTGTCAGTGCTGCAATCCGAACAGACCATGACCTGCAGAAACTCTTTTGGATAGTCAAGGGCGAGACAATTCTCGATCTTTATTTTCACGATATTTTCTTCATTATACACCGGTACGAGTACTGTTACCCGTGGTGTATAGCTTGAGGACCGTCTATGCTTCTTCCTCAGCAATCGTACTATGCCGTTCAGCAGGAAGGCATACAAACCATACGCGTAGACACAAAGAAAGAGGGAACTGTAAAAAAGAATTTCGTAAAGAGTTATACGTGTCATGTTCGCAAAATTAAATGAAAAGATATTTATAAAAGGTACCAAATGCTTTAAATATGCGTTTTGCTTCACCAGGATGCGTGATAATCTGTAACCCCTTAGCAAGGATATATTTTGGCCGAAGGTAAAACTCCCGCCTTGCTCTATTACAGAATTCAACCAGTTCACTATAGGTCAGATTGGGATTGGAAACCACAGACGAATGCAGGCCATCCTCCGTGATCCATTTACGATAATCATTGGTAACTATCCAGCCTTCACTTTTAAAATACTCATACGCCTCAGTTCCCGGATACACCATAATAGGAAAAAATTGTGCAGTATCAGGTTCCAGCTCCTTTGCAAACGCAAGCGTTTTTCTCAACGGCTCCCGGCTTTCCCCTTTATTGCCAACCATAAAGCAGCCATGCACAAGGATTCCAGCCCTGCGTGCATTTTTCCTGAACTCCCTGATCGTCTCAATCTTCAGGGATTTTTTTATATTATCAAGTATCTCCTGGTCACCGCTTTCAAATCCGACGCAGAAAAGGCGGCAGTTCGCTTTTTTCATTATTTTCATCGTCTCAAGATCAACATCAGCACGCGAGTTAGCAGACCAGGGAATGGTGGTCGCCTTTGCATCTATAAGTTCCTGGGCAAATTCCCGACAGCGTTTCTTGTCAGCAGTAAGGGTATCATCCTCAATCATTATCTCTTTTACCTGTGGAAAATTCTCTTTGATGTAAATAAATTCATCCACGATACTTTTTACCGATCGTTTACGATACTTGTGGCCCATCAGCGTCTGGGGAATAACACAATAGGTGCAATAAAACGGGCACCCCCTGCCTGTTACTATAACCATCAGCGGGTGGCGGCTGTGACCATAAAAATAGGGCGTTATATCGAGATGTTTCTTATATACCGATGAGACCATCGGCAGATCATCAAGATCCTCCATATACGGTCGTTCACTATTGCGGATGACTTCACCGTTTTCATTTTTAAAAGCAATTCCGGTAATCCCTGCCAGCAGGTCATCCCGTGAAAAATCTTTCTTTGACAGTTTCTCCGCTAATGCAACGAGTGTTGCTTCATACTCCCGAATAGCAACGGCGTCCAATTCAGCAGGAGCCTCTTCCAGCGTCTGCTCGGGGACCGCTGAAACATGCACACCGACAAGAATGGTAAACACATCAGGAACCACTTTTTTTATAGCACACGCAACTTCGACGTCATTGTATATGCTTGGTGTTGAAGCTTCCAGCACAGCCATGGACGGTTTAAAGTCAGTAGCTTTTTTACAAATGTCTTCACGGGTCAACCCTGCAGCAGGCGCATCAATAAAAAGAACCTCATGGCCGTGCTTTTCCAGATAACCGACAGCATACGCAAGCCACATCGGATAATAGAGTGTGCCGCTTTTGGTAACAGCAGGTGAACGTGATTCACGTGAAAATCTTGGCAGGAAAGGAGGATTCAGTACAAGTATTCGCATTACATCCTTTTTTCAACAGAAAGGGCATAGTGAAATGCCCTGTTTTAAGTAGAATCCTACGCCCCCAAAGACACTATTTACCAGTTGCAAACTGTCTCCCGATGGGGGAATACATTGTTACCGGGGTTACATCGACATGATGATAATTATACCATGGGATATCGAATGTCTGATACTCTATTACGATCCAAGTGCAGCATCTATTTTCGCTTTAAGCGGATCTTTCGCAAGAAGTCCAACCTGAGTATCAGCAATTTCACCATTTTTCATAAAGAGAATCGTTGGAATACTGTTAACCCCATATTTTACTGCGATCTGAGGATTGTCATCTATATTCAGCTTACCAAATTTCACTTTTCCCTCATACTCCTGTGCAATATCTTCAATAATAGGGCCAATCACCCTGCAGGGACCACACCAGGGAGCCCACAGGTCAACAACAACCAACAACTCAGACTTCAGCACCTCCGCCTCAAAATTCTCATCGGTAAATTCTTTCACATATTCACTCGCCATAGGTCACTCCTTTTCTTTTATATCCGGAGGATTATTAATCATTTCCAACACGGATTCGATCAGTTTAATCCACCTCTCCGGGGTATCTTCATATTTCTTAATGTACTCATGTGCATCTTCCGCAGTAAAACCGGTTATTTCAACCAGTTTTTTATAATACACGACTTTTTCCTCTTTAGAAAGAGTATTTGCCGTTTCCAGATATTTTATACCGGTCAAATACTGCTTAAAACGCTCCTTTTTAGTATCCTGATACTTTGGTTCTGCAGTATTTGCAGCATGAATACTTATAAAGATATATAGAATAATTACAATTATAGAATAAAAGTATTTCATTGGGAATAAAATAAATGATGGATGGAGAAAATAGGATACGGATCCCTACTTCGCAGGATTTAAAACCTACTGTGAAGGGTTGAAATGTTATGGGTTACTATAAATTAATGAGAACATCATTGGGAAAACTCTCCTTAACAATTTCTATTGTCAGATCACATACTTTATTGATATCTAATTCAAGGTGTGCATCTTGTTCACCACCGGATATACATAATAAATAGATATTGGATATTGTAAAAATAATAAAAACCTTATTTTTCTTTTTAACAACTTAGTAACCTGGAAAAACCAAATAGTTCTCTGAACTTATTACCTTATTTGTATGAAAATTGAACAGAGAGCGCTGCCGAAGAATAAGATAATAAGGTAAAGAGGTGGAGGGATTGTCTTTTTTTTACTAAGGTTATTGAATAAGAAATAAGGTTTAAGAACAACAATAACAAAAGATAGAACCGCAGACCACGACTACGACCGGATGTACGCTGGAGTAGTAGCCTTTAATATCGAATAAGGAATGTCGAAGTATTGGATTTAGATATTTAAACATGTAAACTGTTTCATGACTTGACATAGCAGATTAAAAGTAAAAAATAGTATTAAAAACTATCTTATTTTTCCTTTGCGTCCTTTGCGTCTTTGCGAGAAATTAATAAAAATAGTCACTCCCATACCACAGTATCGTTCGTTACATTATACACCCTCTTTTATTTTTGACCAATGACACCCCTGACCATTGTTTCCATCATTATACCAGCCTTTCACTTTTGTGCCATTATTTAATTTTATTTCATCATTTTCTTCATTTTTTAAAAAATTAGTTACTACTACAACACCATTGCTATGACAAGCTATTCTAACCTTTGCAGAAGGGTCATTTACCCATTTGAAATCACCGTAATACTCATTTAAAACTTGAATAACTCGAATACGGAGCAATTGAGTCTGACCACCGTTTGAGATGTCGTAAGCATCTATTGGGCCATTAATAGCACCATCTCCATTTATGTCAACCCCAAACTCATTATATCTAATTCCAACCCTATCATTTGATTCAAATCGATAATAACTGCAGTAGGTTTCGACGTATGTGTGGTTTATGTCTGTGTAACTTTTATTTTCTTCCCAAGGAATGAGCCTGTCGATTTCAAAACCACTTTCACCCTGATGCCAATCCGGAAAATTCCTAAATGATTCTATTAAAGTTCTTGCTGTTTTTATTGGATGATCATAAGTATCATCCTCATTCATTTTTGTCGAAATTAATTGATCTTCCTCTTTTTCTTTCTCTGTTTGAGCGCCCCATGTTCCTTCAGGAGAAGAACTAAATCCATGAACAAGGATTAAAGGATATGGTCTATAAGCGAAATCGTCTTCCTGGGCAAACAGATCTAAAATAAACAAACTAATCAAAAAGAAAATCATTGTGTTTCTTATTTTCATGGTCTCTCCTATTTTATTCACTTATCTTCTTTACTATACCTCAGGATAGCTTCTGTAGTTCCACTTTTATAATCAGTTAAGTAATAATTCCGATCGGTAGCATTACCCTTGTGCACACAATAGCCAGTGTTTAGATCAACATCAAGTGTTACCGCATATCCCGTTTGTATATTTAAAGGTAATGAAGAACCAACATTACTATTTAGTAAATCTGAATTTAATATATACTTCAATGTATCATCGTTGAATTTTTTATAGACGGACACCTTATTATTGGCAACGTATCTGATATAACCTAGAGTATTTTCAAACAATGTATCAATATTTCCTGTGATAATATCATACAGCAAAAACCACTTTTGCGTACTATATGGAGCAAGTAAAAGTATTTTATTTGTGCTATCGTTTATAAAAATAGGTCGTTCACGTTTAAAAAGTTTGACATTGAGACTATCTACCGTATTGTATAAATAATAACCAAGCTCGGAAGACAGATTCCAATAAGCCATATATTTACCATTACTACTCACGATTAAAGGTTCTGCTCCACCAGTATATTCTCCCTTGCTCCTTAACAACTTATTTTCTTTCGTTTCAATGTTAAATATCCCAATCTCTATTTGATCAGTATATGTTGAATAATAAAGCACAGGATAATGGTATGCGAGGAAATCATAAGAAAGGTTTCTCACAACATCTGATTGTAGAGTTTCAACCCTTTCCAAAGTTTTTGAATTTATATAATATTTAAAGAAATATTGATATACGTTATAGAAATCCGATTCATCAAATCCACTTGTTTTCACATCGACATCATATTCCCACCCGACTGCACCAATTGTCGTATCATCAATAAAAAAAGCTCCCTGCCAGGATTTAACATGATATTTTTCATATTCCGTGCAGGAAAATGCAA
>CBDVBE010000246.1:0-10103 GCA_965372145.1 uncultured bacterium
CCTTCAACTTCTCGAATTCTTATGGTATAAGTGCCTGTTGCTGGGAGTACGAAATCTTCAATCGCATTCATAGCATCAAAAACGTCTTGTGCTGCAATAATACTGTCATTTGGACTGATAAGTTCCAGGCGGCAATTAATCCAGCCGGAAGGAGTAAGCCGTATTATAATCTTGTCTCCAGTTATACCGGTAAATAGATGGTTATTAATATCAACATGTGGAACAATTGAGTCTACAATAGGTGCATTAAAATGAATTGTATCGGCATGTGAAAGTGCATATTGTCGGGAGTATAATCCTATTGTGTAAATGAACGTACTATTACCTTCAACTTCTCGAATTCTTATGGTATAAGTGCCTGTTGCTGGGAGTACGAAATTTTCAATCGCATTCATAGCATCAAAAACGTCTTGCGATACAATAATACTGTCATTTGGATTTAAAAGTTCCAAACGGCAATTAATCCAGCCGGAAGGAGTAAGTCGTATAATAATCTTGTCTCCTACAATACCGTTAAACAGGTGATAATTAATATCAATATGTGGGACAATTGAATCTACTAAGGGTGCATTAAAGTGGATTGTATCGGCATTGGCCAATGCGTCCAATCGCGAATATATTCCTATTGTGTAATTGAATGTACTATTGCCTTCAACCTCTCGAATTCTTATTGTATATGTGCCTGTTGCTGGGAGCACGAAATTTTCAATCGCATTCATAGCATCAAAAATGTCTTGTGCTGCAATAATACTGTCATTTGGACTTATAAGTTCCAAGCGGCAATTAATCCAGCCGGAAGGAGTAAGCCGTATTATAATCTTGTCTCCAGTTATACCGGTAAATAGATGGTTATTAATATCAACATGTGGAACAATTGAGTCTACAATAGGTGCATTAAAATGAATTGTATCGGCATGTGAAAGTGCATATTGTCGGGAATATAATCCTATTGTGTAAGTGAACGTGCTATTGCCTTCAACTTCTCGAATTCTTATGGTATAAGTGCCTGTTGCCGGGAGTACGAAATCTTCAATCGCATTCATAGCATCAAAAACGTCTTGTGATACAATAATACTATCATTTGGATTTAAAAGTTCCAAACGGCAGTTAATCCAGCCGGAAGGAGTGAGCCGTATACTGATTTTGTCACCGACAGTGCCGTTAAAATTGTAAATATCTATTTCTGTACTCGGATTAATTGAATCTATTAACGGTTGGTCAAAAGTAATTTCATCCCTATTACCAGCGAACGCTACAGTCGTATATAGCATTACCAATACAAATATTTTTCTTTTCATCGAATTAATCCTTTTATGTTAAAGTTGAAACTAATTTTCAAATTGTTTCACCCCGGTCCAGGTACCGTTAGCCTGCTGCGGCTGTGTTAATTCAAAGGTCCCGGAGCCGGTAGTCCCGGATAAGGTACCTGTTAATGATCCAACTTGCAATGTAGTATAATTGATAATGCCGTCTACTGAGCCTGCTTGTGATACAGTACCGGTAAATTCCAGTTCAATATTGACACCTTGCCAGATCATCGATACTGTGTCGGAGAAAAAACCATACGTATCAACCGTGAGATCGAATAGCATTGTAAAATCACCGGTGCAGTTAATTTCCCATATTCCGGTAAACGGGTTGACACCTACTTTTTGTGCTGTCCATGTGCCGTTTTCGGGCGGCTGCGTTATCTGGTAGGTACCGCTCCCTGACTCAGAAGTTAATGAAAATGTTCCGGATATCAAGCCGTTTTGCGTTCCCTGAATATAAAACCCGCCATATACTATTCCAGATTCACTCACAGAAACCATGACATACGTTGGTGCAGAGGAGTTTCCCATACTCACCGCACAGTTGCCCCAATTGTCAATTTGTACCGGCAGCGCATCACTGCCGATAGTTATAATCCAGCCACCATTATAGGGGTTGACCGAACTTATCCTTTTCGTTGCTACCCACGCGCCGTACTCCTGTTCCGGCTGCGTCATCTCGTATGACCCATGGCCTGATTCATTCGATAGTGTGCCGGTGATGGTGCCGATTTGTGCTCCATTATGTACCATAATCGCATTGGCAGTACCTGCATTATTCACGGTGCCGGAAAGCGTTACAGTAATAGTACTGCCGCTAAATGTCATCTGGATTTCTTCGGAAAAAGTGCCGTTTTTGTCAATAGCTATTTCAATTGAGCCCCTGCCTTGTATGGCGAACAGTACTCCCCAGGTTCCTTCAAACGGACTCTTTTCAGATCCTATAGGGTTGCTTTCATCACACCCCAGGAACAGTGCTGCACTTAAAGTGAGAATGAGTAAAAAGATTCTTTTCATTTTTCCCCCGTTTTTCAGGAAACATTTATCTCCGGGTGTTAATAGCCTTTAACACCGATACTTGTTTTCAAATTTTCTATAGTCCCGTCATTATATATAAGCCATAACATTGCTAAATAGGTCCCGTTCGCGACTTTATTCCCTGACCTGTTCCTGAGATCCCATTGTGCCATGCCATTGTTTTCTAAAGAAAATTCAGTTTCATATACCACATTTCCAACTGCATCATAAACCGTCAGTTGAGCTTCATTGATATTTGAACCATTAAAACTGAATGTAATTAACTCACTGTTTTTATCTACAGGATTAGGAGCAGCATTAAAAGTTGCTGCGGCAGGCTTATTGTTGTTTTTATTTTCTCCTTGCGCAACAGCAGTTTCAAAATCAACCTTGATGGTAAAAGAGTGCTCTACAGGTTGTGTAATAATACCATCGGTTGCTGTCAGAACAACCATATGATCGCCCACATCTGCAGTATCTGGAACACCGGATAATACAGCAGTACCATCGCCATTATCAGTTAATGTTAACCATGAAGGTATGGATGTTGATGCAATGGTTAAGCTTGCATTAGCATCTGCATCTGATGCAGCAATATTGTATGTATACATTTTATTTACTTTCGCCTCGGTAATCGGAGTTGAGGTAAATGCCGGCACTGCATTAGCTGAAACAGTAATAGAAAATTCCTGATTTACCGGAGTTGTAATAAAGCCATCCGTCACTGCCAAAACTACCTCATTAGCGCCGACATTGGCACTTGACGGCGTTCCTGTTAACAAGGCTGTTCCATCACCATTGTCTGTAAGGGTTAACCATGGAGGAAGAGTGCTTGAGACTATAGTCAAACTTGCTCCCGCATCTGCATCAGAAGTGGTAATATTATACGTATAGACCAATCCTTCTTTAGCAGTCGTTACCGGAGTGGAGGTGAATTCAGGTGCTGAGTTATTAACATTGAAAGTTTTGCTCAGTGAATTGTTTTTAATGTAAGAATCAAGTTCCAATGCAGTCGTGCAAACAATAGTAAATATTCCTGCAGGAGGCGGCATCCACTGCTTGAATTGGACGGTGTCTTTTTCATAAGGTTGTAAGGTTATTGTTGTTGCCGTGTCATAATATAAAGTCCCTATCCTAGCATACACTGGAATAGCATTCTCAAGGCTTTTTCCATTGTTCCACACAATAACAGAAGGTGTTATTGGAACATTTGGGGGAATAATACTATCAGGAGAAAGAATACCTGAAACACATGCGTCATGTTGTAAGGCTACAGGCTGCAGGGACAACCAGTAAGTGAATGTAATATTGCCATCCCTAGGAGCTACTGTAATAATATATTGGCCAGTATATGGTAACTTAAAATCAATAAATGAAATCATGTTAGCATAGTTGCCATCCTTTGATGCAATAACGCTGTCAGTAGGAGTAAGTATCTGAACCCGTTTATATGATCCCGATGTATTTGAAGTCTGAATGCGAAGCGTTATTATGTCTCCAGTATCACCATCAAATCTAAATACATCCATATCGATAATTCTGTCGATAGCATCATTCACCACCGTATCATACGCAATTGGTTTCTGGTTTGAAAGTTGTTGCTGCCTGCATACCAGGGACAGCCAATACGTAAATGTAATATTGCCATCCCGAGGAGCTACAGTAATAATATATTGGCCAGTATGAGGTAACTTAAAATCAATAAATGAAATCATGTTAGCATAGTTGCCATCCTTTGATGCAATAATGCTGTCAGTAGGAGTAAGTATCTGAACCCGTTTATATGATCCCGATGTATTTGAGGTCTGAACTCGAATGGTTATTATATCCCCCCCACTCCCGGTGAATATATACTTATCAACCTCAGTAATCGCACTAATCTCTGCATTAACCACGGTATCATAAGCAATCTCCACGGGTTGACTCAGGATAGTTGAAGCCCAGCAAATCAGAATTACGGTAAAGAGTGTTAATTTCATTTTCAGCCCCCCACATCTTTGGCTGGTGTGAAATGTGATATAAGTTAAAGAAGTATACTAAATTAATTCTTTATATATAGAGAATTCAATATTAAATCTTTAAAAAAAATTATTTATCGGGCATAGATACCTCTTTTGCAATGGTTTTTACATCTAATGACGCAAATGGAATGCCAAAATCGGTTTGAAGGTGTTAAACGGTTCTCAGTTCAAAAAATAGCAGGAATTTGAATATTTGAGCGGTTACATTTTCTTTAGGTGTAAGGAAAATCTTACACGTGGTGTCAGATTTTTACGACAGTATCGGGACATGACCCGGGATAAAGATGTTTTATAAATGAATATGTCTATGTTTCAGGCTGGAATAAGGCCCTGTCAATTCATGAATGCACTATGGCATAGCGTTTGCGAATCTATATGATTCCAGTTTATACACAGTTTGTCACGACCGGTGGTATTGATGATTACTTTTATGAACATTGTCCCTGTTTCGCGTAAAAATCAAGAGGGTTTACCGATGGGAATTGGGGGTTTATTATATTATGTATTTCTTTATTTTAAGGCAACAGGTAACATTGACACATTGTCATGGTGTTAACATTCTCATTTGCAGAGCTACTAATGAAAATTAAATCGATATTCCTTATTCTAATTTTAGCTGTCGCCGCATCATCAGGTGATAACATCTCGAAAAAGCTTGATCAATTGTGTGCATCCCTGGTTGATTCCCTGCCGGCTCCCGTCAAATCCGCGCGGGTCGTTATAATTCCCTTTGAAGACAAAACCGGGAATGAATCATACAGTTTAGGTATTTCCGAGTATCTTATCGTAGCACTGCAGAAGGAAAAAGTCTTTTCCCTCGCGGACAGGACCGAGTTTAAAAAGGTGGTTGCGGAGATACGACTCTCCAGGTCCGACTATGCCGATGAGAACAGCACCATTGAGATCGGCAAGGTCCTGGCAGCGGAATATATCCTCACCGGTTCGATATTCAAATCATTTGGCAACTACAGCATTGTCGCCAAGCTTATAAAAACAGAAACTACAGAAATCGTTTCCAGCGCGACAGTAACAGTTATCCCCTCACGATTGGACAGTTTTACAAAGGACCTGTTTTCAGAGAAGAATCGGGTGACATCATCTCTTTTCAGAAGTGTTCTGTTGCCCGGATGGGGTCAGTTTTATTCAGATCAGAATGTTCGCGGGACAATCAGTCTTGTTGCATGTCTGGCAGCACTCGGTACGGAGATCGGCCTTATTGTTTCTTCATATAAGGCGTTTGTTAAGAGAGAAGATTATTATTTATTCGGAATTAGTCAGGAATATGACCAAATGTTGAAAGATTTAGAAATCACAAAAGAAGAATATGAAGCGAATTATGAAGCCTATAAAGAAGATTATTCTGAAAAGCATGAACGAGCGGTTATTGGGGGAGCCATTACCGGTGCCGTGTGGGTTCTCAATCTTATTGATGCCGCTATTGCCGGAACTCAGTCAAAGAAGAAATTCAAATTGTATTTCTCGTCAAATTTTAAAAATAAAATAGGAATAAAATGTGCTTATAAATTTTGACAATTAAAGGTCAAAGATTTTATCAGGAGGGTACAGGAGGGTATATGAATTATTCTACAAAGAGAAATGTCTTTATTGTATTATTTTCAATTATTCTTTTTCTTTTTATCACCTGCACCGAAGAACCCGCAGGCCCGGATATTTCAGAGGATTTAAAACCCAAAGGGACAATAACCGGCTGGGTATATGACATGTGGAACCGGCCGATCAAAGATGTGTTGGTCAGTGTGAATGCTGATTCCGCTGATGCCGGTGTGAGCACTGCAACCGGGCAATTCACTGTGGGCAATGTCCGTGAGGGGACGTATGTTCTCAGGTTTACCCACCGGGACTATGAAGACAATCCCACCTGCACCGTTGACGTGTCTCTTGGTATGAATGATACGGTTTGGGATACGGTAAGCCTCTCATATCGATATTACATCTTACAAGGACGAGTCGTGTATCAGCAGTTGCCGGTCGGCGGAGCCGGTGTTGCCCTTGCGGGAACGCCTTTTTCCACAATAACCAATGCGCAGGGAGTGTATGTACTTGACAAGGTACCAAAGTGGAGCGCGATAAAATTGATTTGTGCAAAGGACACGCTTGGCTTTAATATTGTTACTGTTGCAGACTCGCTTGTCGATGATGGTACGACACAGGTTGCCGATATATCCCTCGATAGGAAAGGTGCGAATGTTTCCGGTATTGTCTATGATCCTGATAGGTTACCGATGCCGTGGACTGTCGTGAAAGCAGTAGGTGGAGGAATCACCTGTCGCTCTGATAAGGAGGGGAAATATTATCTGAGAAATGTACCGATCGGTGAGCAGGATATCAGATTTTTCGTTATCACGGCGGACAGCTCGCTTGTCGGTGCGGTAACCGGCATTATGCTTGACAGCGGGGCAGTTTCGACCGGTATCGACATTTACCTGCGCAACAGGAGTGATCTGGTAAACGGCATGTATCTCAATGTGCAGGATGTTATTGTCAATGATACCGCATCAACAACACTCCTTTCTGCATGGCCGACTACAAATTGCACGACGGTTGTTGCCTTATACGCCTGGTCCCTGGATAGTCTGGACACTATTACTGCAACACCATACTTTGCGTATACAATGAAACCGAATCAGCAGTCATTTTCGGGTAGGGTTTCTGCTGTCAATACACGGGGAGAATATTCAGCACAACATACCTTTTCCGTTATTGTGAAAAATTCAAAGCCGGTAATACTTCGCGCAGGTGTTGCTGTCGGTATATATGAACCGGTCTGTGATTCGCTGACAATTAATAAAGGGAATCCGGTATATTTTGTTGCTGACATAATCGATCCGGTGGGAGGTATCGATTCAACCTGGTGGCATTTTGGTAACGGCGATTACCGTGCTACGGACGGTGTTTTTGAGGATGCTTTACCTTACACTTACCCTGACGCTGGAACATTTCGGGCAATAGTACGATCAAAAGATACGGACTCGCAGGATGTATTTGATACTGCGGTGGTGCATATCAATACCCCGCCACTATTTCCACAAACACTGATTATCAATAATTCTGCTGCTGTAAATATGCCATACCGGTTTGTATTGGATGCAGAAGATGCTGACAGTGATGCTGTTGCATTCCGGCTTCTTAGTCCGATACCGGGCATGACATTAAATACCGATACGGTTCTATGGACTCCAACTATTATTGATACCGGTATATATGCAGTATCAGCAGAGGCATTCGATAATCGCGGTGGTGCGGATACCCTGACCTGGTCCATACGGGTTACACTCCTGCCGGCCACGAATGCATTTCTTGAGAATATTACCATTTCAGCGGGTGATCTTTCACCGGTGTTTGATTCAGCGACCTATTCCTGTTTTGTCGCAGTTCCTGCGAATGTGGCCTATTTCCGGATAAAACCTATACCACAGGATGCAGCTGCGTCACTGGCAGTAAACGGTGCACCTTTAACAGTAGGCAAGTACACCGACTTTATATCCCTTACCGCCGGTACTCCCGATACCTTTTCCATAGTGGTTACTGCACAGGACGCTGTATCCCAGAGGAATTACCAGGTTATCGTGACCCGTGATATGGGCAGCAATGCCAAACTTGCCAACCTGACCCTTTCCAACGGTATTCTCATGCCCATATTTAATCCTGATATAACACTGTATGAGGATTCTGTCGGCTATGACGTTCAATATGTGACCGTTCGGCCCACCTCAATAGATCCGAGTGCCACCATTACGGTGAATGATTCGATTGTTCCATCAGGTGGTGAGTCAAACTGGATTCAGCTCATGGATGATCCTGATACTATTACTGTTGCCGTAACTGCTGAGGATGATTCAATTACCATGGTGTATTCTGTAATAATTAATCACCGGCCGAGCAACAATAGCAGCCTGGCGAATCTGGTCCTTTCTGTGCCGGGAATGCAGCCGGGATTTCATCCGAATACCATGGATTATTCTGCAACGGTAAGTAAAGCAACTGCCTCAGTTACTATTACACCGACTTTGTTTGATACCGGCACAGTGACGGTTAACGGTTTACCCGTGGCGTCCGGCACCGCTTCTTCACCGATAGTTTTAAAGGGTGGACCCAACGTGATTCCGGTTATTGTTACGGCAATGGATGGAATATCAACGCGGACCTATACGGTTACAGTAACCCGTCAAATGGGAAGCAGCTCTAATCTTATAAGTCTTACTTCGGTTTCCGGTTTTACCCCGGCCTTCAGTAATCAAACTACCGCCTATTACGATACTGTAGAACACGAAATAGCATCATATTCTCTGACTGCACAGGCTGAAGAACCTGGCGCGGTTATAATGATTAATAACGATACTGTGGTTTCCGGCACTGCCCACAGTGTGGCTATTCAAAGTGGAACAACCCCTATTCCGGTCACAGTTGTTGCTGAAGACCAGAGCTCAAAGAAGGATTTTCTGATACAGGTTACCAGGATGGCTGATGTGAGCCTTGCCGGGTTAGGAATTTCAGCGGGGACACTATCGCCGCAATTTCATGCGGAATCCCTTTCATATACCTGTACCGTTGAAAATGACACCTCATTTATTACGGTGGTACCTACCGCTTCAAGTCCGGGAATTGTCTCTATGACTGTTAACGGCAGCGCCATAAATTCGGGGACTGTTTCGCAGCAGATAAGCCTGGCAGTAGGGCAGAATCCGGTAACAGTACAGGTAAACGGTGTTGATGGATTCTCTTCACGCAGCTATACGGTGACGGTAACCAGAAAAGCCTCCGGAAACGCAAACCTCAGCGGGTTGACCATCTCAGAGGGTATTATGATACCTTCCTTTCATAAAGATATACTCAACTACAATGACACGGTTGACGTGGATATTTCAAGTGTCACCATCACACCCACCGCAGAGCATCCTGCGGCAACCATTATGGTCAACGGTTCTACTCATCCTTCGGGCACTCCAACAACTCCCCTCCCTGTTGACTACGGCGACAATACCATGACCATAGCAGTAATCGCAGGCGATGGCAACACACAGAAAACATACACCATTCATGTGGTGCGTAAACCCAATTCCATAGTAACCTTGACCTCACTGGACATTTCCAACGGCTCACTCTGCCCGGTTTTTGACACGAGCGGCACTGATACAAATTACAGCATGTATGTGCCCTATGAAATTGTATCGGTGACAGTTACTCCCACCGGTAAAGAACCGCGGGCGACAATACGGGTAAACGGCACTATCGTTGCATCAGGTTCACCAACACAACCCCTGTCCCTGATTGTGGGAAATAATACTGTTACTATTCTGGTTACTGCTATGGATGGGATAACCACAAAAACCTATACCATTATTGTGACCCGCGAGCCGCAGGGGTCTACCTTTACAAATGGACTGCTGGTTAAAGCGGACACAACGATTACCCTGCAAAAAGCACAAAGCCCCTATCACTTTGGGGCCGGAATTCTCGTCCAGCCCCTTGGAACATTGATCATTGAGCCCGGAGTCACCCTGCTCATGGATTCTGCAGTGTCTATAGATGTACAGGGACTCCTGGTTGCCCGGGGAAATGCCACGGATTCTATTGTGTTCCGTGCGTATAACAGTTCAAAGCACTGGGGATACTTATTGTTTTCGGACAGCGCAGAGAACGCTTCGTTTGACTTAGATACCAATTATGTAAGTGGGTGTATTATGGGTGCGCCAAGCAAAGCTAATATAATCAAGTTGGACAATCCAACCCTTGT
>CBDVBE010000247.1:0-10092 GCA_965372145.1 uncultured bacterium
GAGTAATGGAATGATGGAGTGATGGATAAAAATCCAACACTCCAATACTCCATTTCTTTTCATTCCATCTCATCGATAGCCCACTGTAGAGCTTCCTGAAGCATTTCTTCCGGCGGTTTCCTGATAAAACCGTGATCCATTAGAGACTGCACCATGTTACGGGAATATTCGATATCGGTTTTTGCTTTGTTAAAAGCCTCTTCACGGGACAGGTGTATTCGGGCAACACCGTCTTTGATCGCCTGCATTGCCACATCCGCCGATTCTTCCGGAAACACCGTCGCATCATCCATAGTCGGTACAATATTCTCAGGAGTTATCCCTCTTTTTTCTGCATAATTTGCCAGGGAATAGGCAGCCGCGATAGCCATAGTATCGGTTACTTTTCGTGCTCGTACCATTAGAGCGCCTTTCAGTATTCCCGGGAATCCAAGCGAGTTATTCACCTGATTTGGAAAGTCTCCACGTCCTGTAGCCACGATAAAAGCCCCTGCTTCCTTGGCTGCATAGGGATATATTTCCGGCACCGGATTGGCACATACAAACACGATAGATTTATCTGCCATTGAGTGTATCCATTCAGGTTTTATTACTCCGGGTCCCGGCTTGGAAAGTGCGATCAGTACATCTGCACCTTTGCAGGCTTCGGCAAAGTCATTAATTTTATCCGGATTCGTTGATTGGCAAAGCTCCCATTTGCGGTAGAATCGTGGGTCCGCCTTTATATCTTCCCGGTTAGAATTCAAGGACCCTTTGGAATCAAACAGTACCAGCTTTTCAGGGTCCCCTCCGGCGGCAATAATAATTCGGGAAATAGTTGTATTGGAAGCACCAGCTCCCAGCATCGTAATCCGTACGTCACCGATATTTTTATTTGCCAGTTTAAGGGCGTTGATAAGACCTGCCAGGGTCACGCATGCAGTTCCCTGAGCATCATCATGCCATACCGGTATATCACACTCCTCACGAAGCGTATCTAATACTTTATAACAGTTTGGCTGGGAAATATCTTCCAGATTGATAGCGCCAAAACTGTGTTGACACATTTTTACAAAATCGATAATTTTCTGAGGATCGTTTTTACCATTCGTATCTTTACTATCCACACAGAGCGCAATCGCATCCACACCACCGAGATACTTCATAAGGAAGGCTTTCCCTTCCATGACACCCAGTCCTCCCGGGGGGGTGCAATCTCCATCGCCAAGTACCCTGGTGGAATCAGTGATAACAGCAACAAGATTTCCCCGGTTTGAAAGTTCAAAACTGGTGTCATTGTCGTCTCTGATTGTGGTGGAAATTTTAGAGACACCGGGTGTGTACCAGACATTAAACCAGTTAAATCCGAAAACACCTGCTTTGGGAACAACCTGAATCTTTCCACCATAGAATTTATGGGAAACTTCTGCGACTTTTTTTAAAAACAGGGTTTTGGCTTTCGCTATCTGCTCCTGGCTGAAATCCTCAGGAAAAACAGTATTAAGATTCGATAAATCAAAAGCAAGTTTTTCCATACATAGTTCTCCTCGTTATTTTATGTGAATGCCCGGGATCATTATAATGTTTGAGTTTTTTATATCGTATTGGTGTTGACCTGTTTTTTGACGTATAAACAGAAATAAGTTTTACTTTTTAAAGATACTTTATGCTAGACTTTGAGCGTAAGCATGCTCTGAAGAGACATGCCACCTTTTTTACGGACTTTATTGAGCAGGGCACTTGCGCTGCCAGATTCGCTTACCAAACAGGGGCAATTCTATGTAGAAGTACAAAAGTAAGAAAGATAATTTTATCCTTTTTCCATCTCCTTTCTGGAATTTAATTTATATAGCTGTGAGTTAATGGAGGGGGCATAGCTTTATGACCATTCATGGTGTTGTTTTTAAAAAAGTGTCGTTTAAATCCCACTAAATCATAAAGTTGCTTTCCGTTATAGATTATATTTTATAGGTACGATATTTCTGAAAAATTTTCTGGGGATGACTTGGCAACGGTAAAAAAGAAATGGTTGGAATTATTCAGGGTTTACCTTCCGCGTCTACACCTATTAGCGGTTGTGATACTGAGTTTATAAATAAATACAATAAGGAGTACTGCTATGCCGTTTTTTAAAAGTAAAGCACTATTTATATTTTTCAGCATTTTAATTATGAGTTGTCTATCTGCTTCTGTAGTCGCTCAATCAAACGAAGCCTCCGCATCAAATGATGGGAAACTCTTTAGTGTGGGAGGTGAAATCGGTTATGTAGCGCCATATGTATGGAAAGGGATTCCTATGACAAAGGGGCCTTGCATACAACCCCAATTCTGGTTTTCTGTACAAGATTTTAAACTGGGTATGTTTATTAATATGTTTGGTTCAAACAAGGACGTCGTATGGCCCAAAGCTAAAGTAAATGTTGATGCAAATACAATAGAGTTTCCTCCTATTGACTCAGGGGAGTGCTCCCAGAGCTTTGGTATGATCAATGAGATAAATTTTAACCTCAACTGGGATCACTATTTTACTAAAAACTTTTCTCTCCTAGCAGGCTTTACACTGTATGCGTATGGTGAGCATAAAGAGCCTGACACCGTCACATATAAAGACATAAAAAATTATAAAATGTTTCATGAAAATGTGTGGTACAGTGAATTTACCCTCAGGCCTTCTTTTAAACTTGGTATTTTTAATCTTTTTACTGAGCAGAATTTTGTATTAATAGCTCCTGAACGATCCTTTTTATATCCAGATACTAACATGATATGGCATGAATTGAATGATTCCAAGTTCGGGAGTTGGCATTGTGTTTTAGGAGTAAATATAGAAAAAAAGCTATCGGATGAGGTTACCTGTTGTCTTCTGTTACAGGAAGAACTTGGAAACAGGAAATTTTTTGAGTCATTGTACAGGGACCCTGAATTTATAAATATATGGAATGCCGAAGAGACCGTTAGTATCGTAGGAGCATATCAAAACACGGTTAAGCTTTCTACTGAATACACTCCGTTTCCCTGGTTTCTTATCTCCGCAAACTGCGGGATAGAATTTATCACTAAAGAAATTATTAAGGAAAAAACAGAAATGAAAGGAGCCTTTGTATTTGGCGGCATACATACGAGATTTTCATTTTCATGGTAATAAATAACAAGCAATTATAAAAAATATAAATTGAAATTGGAATCAAATCCTCGAATAAAAATAAGGAGTCTCAATATGCAATTATTCTGGAAAATACAAAGAAAGATCATTTTCAGTATGTTTACGATAGTGTTTTTATTCATAATATACGCAACTGCACAGGAAAATGATACGTCTGCCTCTGTAGTAACTGGTGAGGAAGTTTCCAACGAGGAAGTAAGCAGTGAGGACGCAGCCAGTGAGGAAGTGACTAGTGAGGACGCAGCCAGTGAGGAAGTGACTAGTGAGGAAACAGCCAGTGAGGAAGTGACTAGTGAGGACGTGACTAGTGAGGAAGTGACTAGTGAGGAAGTGACTAGTGAGGAAGCAGCAAGTGAGGAAGTGACTAGTGAGGAAGAAAAAGAAAATTTGTTCAGTACAAGTCTTGAATTAGGATATGTTGGACCTGATGTCTGGGCAGGATTTCGAGTCTCAAACGGTACACGCATTCAACCACTTTTAAAATTCACTGTCTGGGATTTCGGTATCGGTATCTTCTGGAATATTTATGGTTCAGAAAAAGATCGAATGGTAAATACCCAGCCCCCTCCAGATTACTTATATGGTAAATATACAAAAGGGCTTGGTATGTGTGATGATGTGGAATTTTTTATTGAATGGGGTCATGACTGGGACTGGTTCTCATTATCAAGTGATATTTGGCTCATGGCATATACATGGAAAAATAACCGGTTTGGGATTACTGCGACTGACAAATCAATATGCAAATGGTTTGGAAACAATACAAGTGCAGCCTTGTCAATAACTCCATCAATTAACCTTGGTCCTTTTTCAATATATAATATGCATTGGGTTGATATAATGGGGAGAGACCGTGAAGTGCTTGAAGATGAAAAATGGGTTACAAAAAATCCTATTGGAGACTATAGGGGCACTCTTGGTTTTACCTACTCGGCAAATCCGGTTGAGCGATATTCATTTGAGTTAGGTGCTTATGCTGAATGGGCAAATAAAAAATTTCTTAGAGAATGGCTTGAGTCTAATATAAAAGCCGTCCTTAGAAACCGTAATGATCTTCCCTATGGCATTTATCATATCACCGTAGGAGCATCTTCTTCGTTTGATGTTCTTCCGCAATTATCAATTTCAGGAAATTTTAACGTAGAATTTATTACAAATCACTGGATAAGAATAAATGATGTTAAAACCGCAAAAGGGTGTATTCCCTATGGGGGATTGCATTTATCATATTCATTCGGTTGGTAGGTATTATAAATACCGGCAATAAGGGAAAAATAAATCATCACTGCGACCGCAGGTAAAAAGCACGTAATCAGTGCGTGTCCTATAATTGTCCTTCCGTCAGTAATCCTTAAGAGAGATTAAAAAAAAGGGAAGCGGACTATAACACTTCCCTAATACCTTTATTAAAAACTGTTGTTAACTATTAATGCAGGGTTATCTTACTGTAGAATTTCCGTTTATCAGTCCTTACCTGCACCACGTAGTTTCCTTTTGATAGATTTTTATCAACATTGTATAAAATACCGCCGGAAATATCCGTATATTTTTTATATCGCACCATTTTACCATCCATATTGTATACTCTGAGTATTACATTTTTATTTTCACTCAAATTTCCATGATTAAAATACAGAGTACCATCCTTGAAAGTAAACTCAGGTTTTTTTACCGGAGTTATTTTATTTTGCTTTTTATCGGTGACAAAATCCCAGCTTATATCAGGATCCTGTGAAGTAAAGTCAACCCAGTAGAGGAATTTTGTATTGGGACTGGCCGACAGACATGAATCGCCGATCTCCTTCTGGGGATCGTCCAGTTTGATCCACCATCGTTTGTCACTCGGGCCCCCATCCGCATCATCATACCCATATTGCATCCCGGACATAGCGGGAGTAAATGAGGCGCCCCAGACCCGGTAACCGATATTCCAATCTGTTGTCGGATCCGTCTCATTAATGAATCTGTCAAAACTCGGAAATTGCTGACTGTCATCCAGGAATAAAATATCTCTTCTTTCAGTTGGAGGTGGCCATGGAGGGAAAAAGTGCTTGAGCATGAGAATATATTGAGAGCCATACTGTTGAACCCGAGCCCGCCATTGCTGCGCATCACGATCAGTTACCTTCCTCCCGAGACCATCATTCTCTTCCGGGTAATACCACTCTATATCAACACCATACCCAATTACACAAGGGTGATCGCTGTGGTCATCCATTCCTTCAGTTATATGGCCTAGAACAGATTCTTCATACGGTTCAGTCTGCAGTAAAACCTTTACTCCGTGATCATCAAAATAGTCCAAATAATCCTCAGTGGTATAGTAATCAAAGGTACAGTAAATCCAGATTACACTCGGTATAACAACCCTGCCTTTTTTATAAAATCTTAATGCCATTAATTCAGAGGTTTCTGATAGCCATTTTGCTGAAGGCATTGGCCAAAAGCCGTAGGAGCTGCACCTGAGTCCTGCATATAACGTGTCTACTGAAAAACTTGATGAAACAATTGTTAATACAAAAATGATACTGAATACATAAAAAGAAATCTTCTTTTTCATTTCCCAGTCCCCTCTCGATAATATTTTAAACTGTTTATAAAAAAAATATTTAATCCCCACATTTTTTATAACTGCCATATTAGGCCAGTAGAATCTTACAATATACTATGATTTATAGAGGTTTGTCTAATATGTATCGATATCAGCTATTGAGTAACCTTCTGTAAAAGTATATAATTTTTCTTAATTATGCACAAAAAATACCATTATTCATAGAACAAATCATTTATATATACTATTATCAATATAGTCAAAATACCTCTAAAAAGCATGGTATTTTCCAAAAATGAACAATATTTTGTAGACTAATTTGCCTTGTTTGTAGACCTTGTTTAATTCTTCTCGTATTTGCTAATTCTTATTAAGCATATGAGAAACGGTATAATTCTCCATTAAAAAGGATTGGCTAACAATTGGATAAATTGGCTATTGATTGGATAGAAGAAGAGGAACTCTCGCCGGAGTGGAAGCGTGAGTTGAAGCGTCGCGTCGCCGATGCACGCAATCCCGTTCGGTACGTCGTTTTTTCCGACATCGGCGGCAACGGTCGCTGGCGTCTTTGGCTCGACGTGTCGAGCGATTGTTACGGAATGTCGATTGAACAAGCCACATTGTTCAAACGTGAGCACGTCGCCCGAGCCGTGGCCAAAGCCTGTTCAAAAGGAAGAAGAAGCGATCTCCTCATCGCCAAGATCACAACCAAGAACGGCAAGAAAAAAGTTCTGAGGTACGAGAAACCGAAGCACCGAACCAAAAACTGAACCGTTCCAAAATGGAAAAATACTATCAGTTATACCGCTTTCCTGAAAGAATGATGATGAAATCCCGAAAAAGCATTTAAAGATCTTGAAACGGCATGTAATAAAATATCTTCAACAATCTCAGAAAGTTATTAACATAACGGAAGAAATTTAGTAGTTTAACACATAGTTTTTACTTTCGTATAATATCATGTTGGAGTGATTGAATGGTGAAAAAAATACGATTTAAATCTTTGTTATTGCTTGTCGCTGTTTGCTTAACGCTTTGCACTAACGTTCATGCTGTTACCGTTGATGTTTATCAGAACATGGAGAATGGCAACAACGGTGACCTGCTAACGCCGGATATTATGGACACTTCAAGCCATGGCGGTGTAGATGGGATAGATGGGACATGGGACATTATAGACAGCATGTGGGTTTCAGACAGCAATGTAAAACAATTGCCCGGTGCAGTAACAATCAACGGGACAAACCACACTGTCTCAAGCACCCGCACTTGGATGTTTCGTGATAAATATGAGTTGAACTGTGTTAACCTTACGTTCGGCACATTACCGCGAGAAGAGCCTTACCCGCCTTATCACGATCGCATGACAATTGCGTGTTTCCATACGCCTGGCCAGACTAATCCTGTGTGGAACCAACATGACAATATCGTACTTTCCTGTGACAAATCATTTGCGGTTCTTCAGACGTTAAGACCTGACGGAAATCTGTATATTCGGGCTCACAGTTGCAGCGAGGGATGGGTAACAACATTCAGTCCTTCAATACAGGTTATTGCCGGAAAGACGTACTGGGTCAACCTGCATCATGACGGTCCTGCAGGAAAATGTAAAGTTGCGGTTTTTGATCCTGATAATGACTGGGCCCAAGTAGAAAGTACCGTAGTATCTGAGTCAGTACCCGGTTCGAAAATAAAGAGCTGGGCTGAGTTTGGCCGGTGCTCTCCTCACGGAGATAATAACTCCTGGCCGAACGAGACGTATAGCTACTTTAGCCATATCTTAATCGACTATACCAACGCAGCTTTCCCGCTTCTTCCTGACAATGTACAAATAAAGAACTTAAACTATAAAAATAACACGACACATCCCCAAATAATCTTGTATCAAAACCCATCCAAAGGAAAATGTATCATTCAAATAAGAAATATATCCCCGGCACAGAGCGCTGGAAACAAGATACAAATATTTGACCTTTCCGGAAGGTTAATAGATGAGTTGACATTAAAGGATGGAAAATTTATTTGGAATACGAATTCTGTTTCCACTGGAACTTATTTTTTGAGATTGGAAGGGACCGGGAATTATCTGAATCAAAGACTACTTTTATTACGATACTAGAGGGCTCAGCTGAGCCCCACGTTATACCTGTATTGGTATAGATAATGGAATTTAAAAATGATACTTTTTAACTTTTTTTCTTTCATCTTGGTACTAATTTTAAAACGACGTTATTATACTTTTTTCGTACTTTTTAAAAAAAATAGTTAAAACCCTGCAATGCCGTACGTTTTTACGCACGTTTCAGTGTCGAAGATAAAATAATGATCACCATTCAACAAAATCCCTTTCCGGTTGAATCCGTTAAAAGTACAACAGCACAACTTGACCTGACGGCAAAAAGTACCTATTCCTCATCGATTATTTCCTATTTCAATTATTACGGCCTTAATCTGGATGGTGCCCACTATTTCGGCATATTTAAATCACAGGGTTTCACCTGTGCTGCTCATGTGTTTGTTCCCGATAATGCACAGGGTACTGTTTTTCTTTTACACGGGTACTATGACCATACGGGGATACTCAAAAACATTATCAGGTTGTGTGTGGAACAACAGTTATCGGTTGCTGTGTTTGATTTTCCCGGCCACGGTCTCTCAACCGGCGCAGGAGCATCTATTGACAGTTTTTCACAGTATGTTAACGCTTTTGATGACTTCTTTACCTTCTGTCAGCCGCTTGTGGCCACGCCTTCCTTTCTGATCGCACATAGTATGGGTGGTGCTGTTGCTTTTGAATTCCTACACCGGACGGAAGCACCTCCGTTCAAAAAGGTAATCCTTCTTGCACCGCTTATCCGCTGTTCCTACTTTCATCTCTCGCGCACAGGTTATTTCCTGTTGAAACCTTTATCTGATACTGTACCGCGATGGTTCCGGCATGCGTCATCGGACAGGCACTTTCTGAAATTTTTTCGTAACGATCCCCTCCAATGTCATCACTTCCCCCTGAAATGGGCTAAGGCGTTTTACTCCTGGAACGAACGGATTAAAAGTTACGACACGATCTCCACAGAGGTGACTGTAATCCAGGGTACTAAAGATACGACTGTTGACTGGCGGTATAACATCCCGTTTCTCAAACAAAAGGTTGCCAATGTGGATGTTGTTTATATCAGGAAAGCACGACATCAGTTGATGAATGAGGGTGAGCCTTTTCTTGATGAATTCCTTTCCACGCTTCGAAAGCTGCTGTGTTCAGAATGAAGAAACAGAAACACGATTCCAAACCCGAAAAAATTTTTCCTGTCCTTCAGAAATCGGGACTGGATGCCATGATCCGGGTATACCTGTCCAACATGCGTTTTTTTTCATACCGCTGGAAACAGTATCTGTGGCAGGGGCTGACAGGTATACGGTTCCTTCACTTTCTCAGCCAGGTCAATGTGGGTGTAAAGGACCTCTCACATACCCCTGCGGAGTCTGCATGGAACGTGCTTAAAAGGCTTGCCTTTTCTATTTCAGTTGACCGGCAAATCGAGTTAGAGCAGCTTAAGGATCATCCTGTTATTTTTTATGCAAGGCATCCCGGTTATATCGAGCCAATGGCCTGCCTTGCAGCATTAAAAGAGTTTAATCCAAAGATTGTGGCCACGGCCTGGACCAAGAACCTTTCCGCGCACGTTTCTCAACAGATCATTTCCGTGCCGGATTCAAGAGATGAAACTATGCGGGATATTAAGAAATACAAAGGGGTGCGGAGGATTCTTGAAACCATATGGGCGCATATACTGATCTTTCAGGTTATAAAATATCTCCAGGGAGATATACCGGCAGATGAATGTCGGCAGCAGCGGCAATCGGCAATTGCAGCTATTCTCTCCGCACTGGGTCAGCAGGAGTCAATTCTCCTTTTTCCATCAGGCGGTGAGGGACAGAAGCCCTGGGTGAGAGAGCATACAGCGTACTTTGAGAAATTCATGCGTATTATCATCACCAGACAGAAAAGGATTCAAGCACTTGAACAGGTCTGTTTTGTCCCGGTTATCATCAGGAGTTCCCTTCGAGCACTTTTTAAAAGCAACATAATGATACCGTGGCATCCGGTCACTTTTCTGTTTCGAATGCTTCCTGACCGACCGTTTCAGTTTATAATAAGAGAGCACATACCATTGAAAGAACTGTTGAAAGAGACAAAGGATTCAAAGGAAATTGTCCGTTACCTGATGCAGAGATTGGTATAGTTACTTCAGTAGGGCGGTGGTGTCATAGGTGTTCCCTTTTGCCCCGACTTTCTAACAAGTGGCAATGCAACGGTTGGTTCCATAGCCCGTGGTATTGATTATATTGTAACCGTTCACAGGTTCAGGGTTCCCCGTTCAATGGTTAAAATCGCTTTTTT
>CBDVBE010000248.1:0-10052 GCA_965372145.1 uncultured bacterium
TACAAGGGTTGGATTGTCCAACTTGATTATATTAGCTTTGCTTGGCGCACTCATAACAACTCCCTTATAACGAATGTAAACATAATTATTTTTAAACTTCTATTAATAAAGCACAAACTACTTAGTTTCTGTTAAATTTAGCCTGTTTTGAATGTCATTCCCGAGTGCTCTTGTCGGGAATCCAGCTTTTTAAGTGTTTAAAGGCCTGGATTCCCGCCAGAAGCATGCGGGAATGACGCTCATTTGTCAACCGTTAACAGAAACTACTTAACCTGCTTCTCCGCAACATACCCAATCGATCCATCAAGCAGCTTAATACCATACCAGCCTTTTTTCTTTTCTATAACGGTAAACTCCATACCTCCGGGCACTTTAGCTACGGTCTTTGATTTTGAATCGGGTGCTTTTTTAACTTCTATTCTATCCGCCCGTTTGCCGGAAGTTGTAATTTTTTCGGCAAGGGCATTCCCGCCGGATTTTTTAAACTCATGAGGCGTAATTGTGATACCAAGTTCCTTGAGCATTTCAGCCATTTTGATTTTTTTCTCGATATAGGCCACGTTACCGCTGTATTTATCAGGATCAAATTGTTCAAGCATAGCCCGGTATTTTTTTGCTTCTTCAAAGTTTCCGGCAATATCATACAATCCACCCACAGCTTCAACAGCTTCGACATAGTAGGGATCTTTCGCAACAATAGCGCTGTATATCGCAAAAGCCCTGTCAATGTTACCTTTTTTGATAAAGGATGCTGCCTCTTTCCCCTGTTGTTTAAATTCTTTACTCCTGATTTTACTGAATTTGTAGCGTGCCTGTGTAAAGCGCGGGCAAAAATAATCGGTTAATGACCAGGCGATTCGTTTGCAGCAGTCGTCTGCCAATTCACCGGCGGAAGCCAATCCGCTTCTCTCTTCATCACATTTTTTGTCGGTGTAGGTAAATGAAGCATCGGTAACTCCCATTATCTGAGCGGTTGTAACTGATATAATCTTCATTCTCGCTTTCGTGGTAACCTTACGTATAGTACAATATTTATAATAAACCTTGTCGTTACGATCTTTATATTTCTCAGTTTTCTTTTCGTCCACGGATGTATAAGAAACACTTCCGGTAATGATGGCATCAATGCCGAGTACTTTTCCAATCTGAGCTGCCTGCGCTTCATTAATAACTCCCGAATTACTTAATTGCTGTTCCTGCATTATGGCCTCTAGCTGGCTTCGTTCGACAAGATCAAAAACATTAGTCCGGACACCCTGAAGCCAGGTTTTCCCCTCTTTTGCACCTTTAAACAATCCGCCGCCAACGGCATGTATACCGCGGTCTTCCTCAAGCAGCATGGCTACCATATAATCGGATAATGCCCTGCCTTTCCCGCCTTCAAAATCAAGGACTGCGATTTTTTTCACGCCTTTCAGATATTTATCCGGGGCCCGCAGAGTAAAACAGTCGAATGTCTGAGCGAATAGATTGCCGGCAAACAGCACTGCAATAAGCTGTACTGCAAATATCCTTGAAAAAAGATTTGATTTGTTGAGTAAATGTGTCATGATACATCCTTTCAAAAAATGGATTTTTAGATAATTATTTTCACTGCACAGATTAAAGACGGACGATTCCGTTGAATTTTCCGTTTTTAGATTATTTTTCTTTATTTTTTACATTCCATACTAAGAAAGCGACTATTGCAGTGTTACTATGTTTCATATATATTATTGTAACGTTTCATATGTTCAAAGCAATATTTGTACTATATAATAACTAAACAGGTGTTCTGTTACAAACTATTTCAGTGATAATACACATATTATGATTCAATTGAAACGTTCAACTTGTTTCAAGGTCGCCGTATACCGGAAATAAGACGTTTTAACAACTGATGGATTACGGTATAAGTTGAGATGTATATTCGTGATACTTTTGATAAGGATTTAAATTATGGCAAAAGAAGCAGCAAAGACACATGAGAAGATACACAGGGCTTTTTTCGCCCTTTTTAAAAGTAACGAAGATTTTGTCCTTTTTGAGCGTGACCAGGCGGCGTTGAATGTCTCATCAGAAAAACTGCTTCAGTATGCTTTCGAAAAAAAATTTATCCCACAGCCTTCACGCAATGAGTTTATAGCTGCCCTTTCACGCCGTGTCCCTCAGGAGTTTGATACCAGGGCATCCGATTCATTTCAAGCATGCGTTAACGGTATCAGGGGTAATATGTCCTTTCGTCAACTTACCGAAAGAATCACCCGGACAGGTATGGATATTGGTCTGACTTCAATAACACCAGCTATGTTCACCAGGCTGAAGGCCCATTTTAAATCCGATTCCCCGGCAAAGCGTAATTTGCTTCGTGCTTTGACCTGGTGGACAACACTCAATCGCCCCGAGCAGAGACTTTCATTCGAAATGGTGTGTAACCTTCCCGGCTTAGCCAACAAAAAAGAGCCTCACAAAGAGGGAATTCTCCTGGTGCTCGCAATTCAAAGCGCCAACTCAATTATTCCTTCCGATGCAATACAGTGGCTGCGGGATGAATTGAAACAGGCAATCTATGATTTGCGGTTTTTTCCAGGCATTGATGCGGAGTCAATAGGTGAGCTGGGTGCGACTGCAGTTTCGCTTCCATTACCACGGCTTGCCGGGTTCGACAGTTCACCTCATTTATATACAGAGGCGATTAACGCTACTCTTGCTCTGAGTCACCAGATGATCGTTCGTTGGGGCCTTTCAGAATATGCAGGTGCTCAACGGACTCTCTGTATTGCAATTGACGCAGGTCCATTTGATATAAACCAGTCAAGAATACAGGCAATTCTCTCACTTCCACCGCGGGCAAAATCCTGCATCGTGCTGACGGAGTTCGCCTATTTCTGCGCAAGGACCGCTGACGCAAAAATCGTATGGGAAAAAACATCTTCTCCAATAGCATTGTATAACCAGCAACCGACCCTTCTCCGGCAGGTTAAGCATTTCTGGAGTCATACTTATTTTGATTTTATCCCTATTCTTCTTGAAGATGAGATGCTTCCGGTTTCAAAACAGACAATGCGATATGGCGCCTTTATTCAGGAGTTGTATATGCCGGAGACACTTTCAGCATCATCATTCGGCGCTCTTAAGGCCATCAACAGGTTCCCCTGCTCTGCGCATATACTGCTTGAGATCGCGAAGGTTTGCTTTGCCCGAAGAATGTTCCATGAGGCTGACTTTATAATTTCCAAAATATTGATCGTTGATTCATTACACATGGTGGCGCGGGTTATGCGGATGATAATTTTCTGTAATCTTGGCGCGGCACACAATAATTTGCATGCCGCCGAAATATCGTGGGAACAGGCACTCAATGAAGGAAAATACTGTACGGAACTTTTCAGGCATGAACAGGAAGTCTGGAATGAATTCGGACTGATCAATATTACTATTTCTCTACGGTATCTTCAACATATACGAAGTGATAGAGATACCACCAGGCCTGCCTTGCAGAAAAAGGTAATGGGGTATCTTGCCGATGCTGAAAGGGCTTTTTCAACGGCAGCTACCGTTTCACCGACCGGAAAAGGAAACCGTGCTATCTACTGGCTGCTGTATGTCAAAAGTATTAGAGAATTATTGGCAAGTGACCAATCACATTTCAATGCTTCAGTCAATTCGGATATGAAAGACAACAATAAATCATTTTTCAGAATTGGCCTTGTTTTTTTTGCTTCTCTTGGATGGATTTCTCTTCCGTCAGACGCTTCAAAAAAACAGGTGGATATCTCCACACTGCCCGATGAAGAAAACGGTAAACTCCTCGCTATTCTTGATCGTGTCATTGGACAATTTGACACATCGGTACTGTCGCGGAATTTTATCCCGAATATTAAATTTTCATTCTGCGGACTTCTCTGGGATTTTTATCCTGAACTTACTGAACCGGTATGCAGGCGAATACTCACATGGATTTACCAGGCTGAATCTGCGGCAAAATGCTGTAGCGACGATCAAATATCAGTTTATTCCTCTACCGGGGCAATGGCCCTTCTGCAGGATACTGCGGAGTTTATTCGGAATCTGGGAAAAGCAAAAAACATGGTACTGAAAATGCTTGAGCTTCTTCATGCACAAGCGGAGAAGCCAAACAGGAAAACAACCTCAGCCATAGCCGGTCTGAGAAAGAATAAATTTATAATGATGTTTACGGACACTATCTGATCGATCCCGGTTATTCAGGCGTTAAAAAGATACCCTTCACGGTGGTTATGGCGTAACTTTTCCCCAAAAGCCGCCACGGTTTCATCATACTTTTGTATATCTACCACTCCGTCAAGAAACGGGACCTCTTTCCGAACAAATTCAATTCGACCGTTTTTTGATACCGGTATGGGAACCGGAACATCCCGGGAGACAGTTTTTCCTTTATAGGTTATACCTGTGTTTCCCTGTGACTTTACTTTGTGCAAATCCCTGATTGCAGGGGATATGAGTTCGGAATGTTGCTGTATCGACTGCTCACGAAGATACGCCGTAGAAAAACTTGCCTTTCTGTAAAGATTATAATACACGCTAACGGCATCAAACACCCACAACCAGCAGGGAGTAAGGCCATCACGTTTTCGCATGGTGACAAGAAGGTGGTAGCATCCCAGATACAAACCAATACGGGCTGAGTCATCACCACAGAGACAAAACTGACGGTACAACTCTCCCATCTCTCCGGGTGCTATTGATCTTTCATCACCATAGTTTTTTCTGAGATATAAAAAGCGGAATTTATCGAGATTATCTCCTGTGGGATAACCGGTTTTACCATATACGTTTTCGAGAGGGAGGCCGATTTTTTTTCCGTTCTCAGTTTCACCATTATCCACTGCTACTGAAATAGCTGCTGCAAGGGTATTATCCTTTTTTGAAATTGCTACAATATGAACCGTACCTTCTCTGAAATCATGAGGATTTATCTCCATCTGTTTTTCAACACAGGGATTTATTGCCGTGCAGTAAATTGGTTTTTGCAGCCGGGAAAGAATATACCACCGCTTACGAAGTACCTCTTCAGTAAGTGTTTTGTCAGCAATATACCACGCCTTTAAACCGTTGAAACCGTATCCTGCTGTGCATGCGTAAATCTCATACTTGTTATTACCGCCAAGGTATAATGCAGCCATCGTTGTCTCCTTGATAGGGGTGGGGGGTTTTCTTTCCTATCAAAGACGAATGGTTTTATCATTATTTCCAACAAAGATTACCGATACATAAATATTCCTCCCTTTGAACCATCACAGAACACCCAACCCGAGTTTGCACTATGAAACCATAGGTTTACAGGACGCGGATTATTTATCATCTGACTCTTTTTCCACTCCTTCCGTTATAGTGCTATATCTCACTTTTGGAAAAATTATAAGAACCTCCTCCTGTCCGGATATTTGAAATTGAAAATGCGTTAAGGCTGTTAATGTCACCACTCGGAGTAATAATTCTTCTGGTAGTTTTGTTTCCCTTAACAAATGTGATATAGTGCCCTGCGTTATTGTTGTTTTCAATGCAGACGAAAGTGCTGTCCTGTGTTAAACCGGGGAATCGAAATTTTATTGCTGTGGTAAGGATAGTTGACCATCCGGCTCCATTATATTTGTAAATATTTTTATTATCTATTGCGTGCCGGAGAGACCTGGTATCAATTTATTATTTTTACTATTAAGGCGGTGGATTGGGGAGATATTACCGGTGTATTTGAAGTTTTTTTATCTGAATGTTTTTTTTGAATTTTTGGGCAAAAATCAAGAGATTTTTGATTCCCGAGTCGGCGACATGGAACTTATGTTCACTAATAGTGATTATTTGTCTGCCAGGAACATTATTTATACCAGTGGTAGTTTACTCGTTTGAAACCTGCTTTGCTTCCATGGCTTTTTTACTTAGCTCTTCAACTGATTCATCCGGCCAAAGGTCTGTTTGCCACTTTGTATAATCAAATGGTTCTCTGATTATTAAAGAAATGAAGCGTTCTGCCTGCACATTGCCAAGATCTGAAATTAATGCTTTTATGCCTCTCTGTTTAATCTCTGTATCGGTTATCATAATAGATTCTCCAAAAGGGGAATGAAAGTAACTGGGTTAGTCACAACAATATCTTTTATTTTTGCAAATTTCTTTATAAGTTTATCATCTGTTGAAAGAAAATACTCCGCATTTGCTTCAATTGCACATGCGATATGAAGTGCGTCTTTTGATTTTACGCCATGCTGTGCAAATTCGCTTGCTCTTGTTATAATATCCTCATTACTCCCTATATTTTCAATCGCAATTGCCTTCCATTCTATTATCGCATTTCTTCTCTCAACAAACGGATTTTGTATATTCTCGTATTCCAGAATATACGACCAGATCAGTTGTAATTTTCCAACTAAAATATTTTCCTGAATGAATAACTTTGCTTCGGTTTCAAGTTTAATACGCATGAGTGACTGGTCATCAAAAGGCCGATTAAAAGAACAGTTGTCTAAATAAATTTTCATACTTTACCATGTTTTCAATAATTGTAATTATTATCAAATGGTTTCACCAATCTCCTGTTAATTATACATTACTATCAGTTTTATATACAACTAAATTGACTATTTTTGGAGACTATACGACAAATTCAATAAGGATATTTTTTCTTCACCCTCTTTCCCACAGGTAAAACGATAACGTCTGATCATCCGTCACCCACTTTTTTACTACCATAACCTGGCATGAGAGCAGTTTTTTCAGACTAAGTCTGTTTTTAGAAAATATTCTCTCAAACTCTCTTTCGTAGTGCATTAAAAACTTCTTTTTTTCTTTTCCGTGCAGATAATAACCTGATTGTGTTTTTGTAAAACTCTCAGCCTGCACTATTCCAATATTTATCATGCGTATGATAAACGAATCCAGTATAGCCCGAAAAGGCTCAATCAAATCCCAGGCAAGTGTTTCATATCCGCCAGAGTTACCATGAAGAAAAGCGCAGTATGGATTCAATCCCTTTGCACGCAACAGTGCGTTTATACGGGAGGCTGTCAGATGATAGGTAAAATTCATCATACTGTTGAGCCTGTCGGGCTTTTTTCTCTCTCTTTTGTTACTTTTAAAAGAGGAATCGTTAATTAATATCCCCATGGCGGAAAAAACTTTTCTTGCGGCAGCTCCTTCGTACCCACGAACCGCCTCAATGGAGTCCGCTCTGTTTAAACTATCACACAATTTTTCCAGCTCATCAATTACTGAATGTTTTTTCCTGCATTTTTTTCTGAATAGTGTTATGTAATTTTTGAGTTTACTCTCGGCAATTCGCATGGAAATAGCAAGAAGCGCACCCTGTGTAAGAGCTGCTGTTTTAGTGGTATGTTTCGCGATTAATTCATAGTGTCTTCCATTATCCGATGAAAAAGTAGTTACAAAATGGCCGGTAGGCTTAAGAATTGTAATTGGAATATGCATATCACGGCATTTACAGATACATGCAGCAGAAATAGAACTTTGATTGAGTATTATTATCTCACTTATTCTGCGTAGTGGTATAATTTCAAATACTTTACTATATTTCCGCAGTTCTACAGCATCCCCGTTAATACCGGCAAAAACACCGACATCGCAAATATAAAGACTCTTCCTGAAAATTTTCCCGGTAAAAGGAATATCCATTTTCCCGGTTCCAAATTGCATACCGAGAAATTCAAATCCATCACTGATTCTTTTAATGGAAGTTTTTTCCTCATTTAGTGAGAGTGAAATATCTGAAATAATTTTCCGTGTTGCATTAAGAGCCCTTACCGCATCGTCATGTGTTTTTGTAAGTATAATAAAATCGTCACAGAACCGGATTATTTTTCTGCCGGACTCTATCATCTTTTTGTCGAAAATATCAAGGTAGAGGTTGGTCAAAACCGGAGACAAAGGGCTGCCCTGCGCAAGACCTTTCCTGCGCGGCACGGTTTCCCCATCCACAATTCCAGGAGCGGTGATACATTTTTTTATCAGGTTAAAAAACTTCCTGTCTGCTTCGGGAATCCGCAACGATAGTTCTTCGAAGAGTATCGTGTGATCAATTGACGGGAAAAAATTCTCCAGATCGGATTCGACCACATACCGGTATCCCTTCTTCCATGCGTTGTTTACGACAGTTTTTACCTCTTTGGGAGATTTTCCTTTCCTGAAACCAATTGAACAGGGAGAAAACATGGTATCAAATATTCTATTCAATATTTTATGCAAAACCTTATGCACAACCATTTCACGCAAAGAGTAAAGTTCAATCTCCCGTTTTCCACCGGAACTCTTATTGATAAAAATAGTATTTGATGGTTCGGGCTCATAGATGCCGGGACGAATTTCATCACATAATTCCCGACAAAACAGAGTTACATTCTGTTTCTCCTTCGGAAGAAGTTCAAACTCCTCAGCAGCACGGTCACTATCGGTAAGCATTGCATGAAGAACTGATGTGTACATTTTAGTATTATACAAGTCCCCAAGAAATTGCGGTGAGCTGTCGGCATTATGCAGAGTAAAATATCCCTGTCCGAAAGAGAGTTTTTCTCCCGAATGAAGTTCTGAGCAGAGAAGAATAAGCGGGAATACCGAAGCAATATCTCCCTTCAGCCAGCAATCCCCGGAATATCCGCGAATAGAGTAGCTGTTGCGATTTGAATGCGACTCTCTTTCAAAAGATTTATATCTCCAATACCAGGGTAGAAATGTAAGTTTCTCAGTATCTATCTTTCCAGTATCAATTGATAGAGAGAAAAGTTTTTCAATTCGTTTTTTGCAGGCTGAAATAAAATCTTTTACACGAACTGCTCCAGGACTTTTTTGGGCTTTAGCTTTTGCAGTCAATGGAAATGGTGAATAAAAATGAAGTCTTATTTCAGTAAGTGATACATCAAGCGAAGTCTCCTCATATAAATCAGAAATTGTACGAAGATCCGGTTCCAGAGATTCTATAAGTTTTAAATCCTCATGATGATATTTCTGTGAACTGTTCACGGGATAGTCATTGAAATAGACAAGGAAATTTTCATACCACCTGAAAACGGCCTCTTTCTTTCGATAAAACAGCAGAAAGGTTACTGAAAAAAGAGTATCTATTTCGTATTGCCTCATAAAATCGGTCTTATCAATATGGAAAATTATATTTACCGCCGAAGTATCAGTATTCAAACTTTGTATCTCTTTTATAACACTTTCCATTATAGTAACCGGTCTTATGAGAGTTCCGTTTCTCAGACTCACGATTTTAAACGTCGCCTGTATTCTGTACCACGAGAGATTTTCAAACATGAGTTTTTTTCCTTTATCTGTTGTACGGATTTGGTATCCATGATTACCGCAATTACCGTTATCCGAATATTAAATATACTTTTCCGTTTTCAATTTATATTGTATTGTGACGGGTGAAAGTTAACTTTTTTCCGCTGAGGTAATAAAAAAATGAAGAAAAATCTTTGAGACCTTTTAAATCACAAATGCCGCATCACCATCTATCAGCTCCGGTGCGCCTTTCCCGATAACGGGATTTTTTAATGATGCTTCAAGACGATACAGTTTAACAAAACCGGTTTCAAGATTCAGAGATTCCAGTTTATTAATCAACAGGCTTTTGTCCTGTCTGCGCAAAACACACTCAAAAAGACTCTTCTGAACTCTAAATCCAAAACCTTTTAAAATTTTATCCACACGCCGTCTTTCACGGTCATTCGAAATATCGTAGGCTGCTGTATAATGTGAAAATGACATCCCCTACCCCTTTCCATGTTTTCTTAAACAGACGATTAGAAAGGTGATTTTTTCCGTTTTATTGAATTTTATTTATTAAATACAGGTAGGTGAATGAGTTGGTACCTCTTTCGAGGTAACAAAAAAATGGTCCTTGGAAGAATCAGAACAATAAATAAGTCTCAAACAACCCATGAGTTGGTACCTCTTTCGAGGTTTGTTGAAGAGCAACAAGCTCATTCCCTTGAAGAAAGTCTCAAACAACCCATGAGTTGGTACCTCTTTCGAGGAATACCCCGATTTTTGGATCATTTTTCTGTCCATAGTCTCAAACA
>CBDVBE010000249.1:0-10043 GCA_965372145.1 uncultured bacterium
ATAGATGTCTTAAGTAAAGTCAAATAAAATCTTTATGGCCGAAAGTCATGTATTTGACTATTTTGCCACTGCCCCTCTATCTAATGTATAAATAACAAGTTATTTTGTTGATTTATCTAATTCTTTACTTGAAAATACTTTCCCATCTTTAACGACTTCCAAAGCAGGTATTGAGCCGTCTTCAGCATAAATAATGTATTTACCGTTGCCGTTTTTAACTTCGCCGGTTTTTTTGCCGGAGGGATTATAAAAGACGGCTTCATAAGTGAAGGCGTTTTTGCATTTTGATTTATAATATCTTACTTTACCATTAGTATAGTAATGCTTAGCGATAATGGTTACGCCATTTTTGTAAACAACACTATCTTGGCGCGCCCCGTTTTTAAACCAGGTTTCGCAGAGGCCGTGTTTTTTGCCTGCGTTGTTATAATTTATACGTTCCTTTGGGAAAGATTTGCTATAAAAAGTAAGATAGAGACCGATTAGTTTACCATTGTTATATTTACTTTCCAGAATGGTAAATCCTGTCGAATCCCACGCAATTCTTAATCCATGGTATTTTCCCATTTTATATTGACTTAACGATGCCTTCTTGCCGTTTTTATGCCAAGATTTACTAGTTCCATGCAACCGTCCATCCTTAAAAACACGAAGAGATCTTTTTAAACCATTATCGTAACACCTGGTTTTTATAACAAGAGTATCTTCCTTAGAAACGGTTGTGTCTACAATTCCACAATTAAATTTCTCATTTCCATTAACGGATAAATTCAACAACAGTATAAATGTAAAAAATGTTATTCCTAATAATCTCATAAATTCCTATACCTGATAATTGTGCTTAATTCCATTTCGAGAAAATAAATCAATAACATCAAATAAAAACTGTTCGCGAGCACTTGGACCTGCAGCATTTGCAGCTTTATCCCATCCACCAAATTTAAGGATTTCTTCCATTCCAGCTTCTAGCGCCTTTCCTTTTTTACCATCAGTAATTCCTTTGTCTCTGGAAAGCTTGGGATCATGCACACACCGCAGAATCCATTTCATCTTGTGTTCATTGCCGGTTGCAGATTGCAGTACTTTTAGAATGGCATCAAAGTCATTTTCTTCCGGAGTTTCCATAATTGCAATTAAAAGTTGTCCCAGGGATTCAGGAAACGATGCTTTTAATTTCTTCGTATCATTTACTTGTTTTCTAATGGTTTCTTTTGTAAATCGAAACTTTTCTTTATTTCGTTTTTCATTGGTTAGCCACCCCAAAAAATCCTTTGTTTTCTCGAGTACTGCATCTGATACTTTCCCAACTACAATAAATTGAGCAAAAGACACATTCAGCAACACTTCAAAAGCAGCGAGAGAAACAGAATCCATTCTATGAAAATCAATACTGCTATAGAGATGTGCAAGGAGTTCGAGACCTTCATCAACGCTGAGTTCAAAGGCGCAGCCTGCTTTTCCGCCCAGCCCAAGTACAGCCATGACACCGGCTTCAAATCGTATCTTGCCGTTTTCATATTTAATTTCAAATTTACCCTCGGCCCCGGCACCGGCACTTCCTGCGGCAGTAGCACCGGCCTCTGCAATAGCTTCAAAAGATTTCGCACCCTGCTCGTCCCATTCAATACAGGATGCTATTTTACCCTCTAAAGAGGCTCCGGCAAATCCACTAAAACTTCCACCCGCGCCAACAGTGTTATTTCTACCGGAGTCAATCTTGTCGTTTTTGCTTAAATCAATACAGGGCAAAGCAATAGAGGCTGTTATTGCGGCACCCACAAAGGCTTTTCCTTCAGCTTTTGTTGTGAGTCTGAACCTGCATTCGTATCCTGATTTTATAGCTTCCCGCGCTTTTTTTGAGAGAACAAGGTGTTTATACATGTCAAATCCGTCTTGATCAGGCAGGCTCCACTGACCGGTCACAGTGCCTTCAGCGAGAGAATATGAAGCGTTAGCCGAAGCGGATAGTTTTATTTCCATTTTGCTTAAATCGAATTCGGATTCGGCTTTGGCACCCGCAACAAACCGGAAAAACTGGGCTTCTGCTGAACCGGAGAAATAACCTGTCGGTGTATCTGTGCCTCCTTCAGCCTTTTGAGTCTTGAATTCCCACGGCCATTTTTTGTCAAGCTGGTCTGATTGCCATATCATTGCCTTAAGTTTGGTATCCATGCCGCCATCTTTATTGCCCTTGTCATTTTCCTTTTCTAACCACTTATTTAAATGTTTTTGAACGATAACATCGTTGTTTCTCCGAAAATGGCCTTTTACCTCTCCATTTTTTGTTTTGTAGGGCCTTATATAAAGACGCTTTGATAATTCTCCAACCCGAGGATTGGATTTTATCAGCAACAATTCCTGAATTGCGTCAGTTGGATTTTTGGCTATACCATTGAATGTCCGGGCAACTTTTTCTTCAAGTTCCTTGGCCTTATCTGCAGTTTTTTCAGTAATAGCAGCAGTTGTGTTTGATTCCCTGAATTTTTGGATATCAACGGCAAGATTTTCAATCTCAGTGACTTCCGCTGAAAAACTATCAAAGTCACTTTCTTCAACAATGAAATATTCTCCATTACCATTATCCCTACCCGGTGCATAGTAGATGGCGGCACTATTGCCTATATCTGAACCGGAGTTTCTTGAAACGTTTACACTATAAGTCTTTTTCCCGTTTAGTTCCTCACACTTTGCTTCTTCAATCTTATAAAAACTAAAAGGTATCTCAAGCACTTGGCCGACTTCAATATTGTCAGGATCCTCTAAACTGTTAAACCGAGCGAGATTTTTATTATAATTTTTATCACCGTAATAAAGTTCTGCTATACCTCCAAGAGTATCACCGCTTTGCACTGTATATTCAACCATTGGTTATTTCCTCCAGAGTCTTGTTTTCAAACAGGAAGTAGATGTTTCCCTGATTACCCGGATTTACTTCTAAGGTATAAGCCGGATTTTCATTGAGTTCAGTAAATTCAAGTGTCAGACAGTTGTCACCGGGAACCTTATCATCCTTTATCGTGAGTGTTTTTCCATATGTTTTCGCATCATCCGTGCTGAATAGTCTGATAGTATCGTCCTGAGAATTTTCATCATCAGGATCAATTTGTAATGTTATTCTGAAGTTTACCTTGTTTCCAGTTGGCATCTCCAGCAACTCACTCTCAATATCCTTCGCGCATGTATTATGGTGGGCTTTGAATTTGTAGTTGCAGGTCGCGCCTGGATTTTCCCGTATCGCCTTGCCGTATTTCTCTCCGTAAAAGAGTGTTACTTTAGTTTCACCGATACCACCATCATCAAGAAATACTTCAACCTGCTGGCAAAGGTCCTCCTCTTCACCTTCAAATTCGACAAAGGTGCTGAGTGTTACCTTTTTACGGCTGGTTTTCTTGAGAAATTCCGCTTTGACATGAGCGATGCATTCCTTATTGAATTGAAAGCCCTCATCTCCGGGAAGCCATTTCCCTTCGATCAGTTTAACTTCAGTGGATTCTTCTTCCTCCTCCGCAGCAGAATCCTCCTCAGTATCAACCGGCTGAGCCTCCTGCTCCTTTGTTTTACCTTTCACAAAGTAGAAATCGTTAATTCCGCGCCATTTTTGAGGCATAAGTCTTCTTATCCCTGTGTTTCGAATCAGTATTTCTGACTAAAAAATCGTTTAACTCATTAAAATAATCGAAAAAATAAGTTTTGTCTGTGATCTTTGTCACAAATTCATTTCATTTTTTCCTATGAAGCAAAAAATGAATAACAGATTGGAAAGAGGATTGTCAGGTGATATATTTTATCGTGGAATATCATATCAGCAAGTCATTTTCAGTTTGATTATGTTATACAATACCTTAATAATTATTGATAAAAAGTAAAACGCCAAAAAGGATAAAATAAGATGCTCTTTAACAAACATGTTGTTACAATAATTTACACACTTTTTATTGCATTTTTCATCTGGATTTTTTGCACAGACCCTACAAAGCCTTCTTTTGATAAAGCCGCAGAATTTGAGAACGATTCAATTATGACTTTTGGAAAACCGATAGTTGATTCATCATTCGCAATGTATGTTATAGCAGATGGTACGGGGCAGGTAATTTTCCGGTGGTTTAAAAATGACTCAATAGAAGTAAGTAGAAGTGTTAATGATACGTTAATACTCTCACCCCTTTCTTTATCAGATAGTGGCAGTTATAAATGTATTGTAAGTAATGAATTCGGCTCAGATACAGGTGCCAGTTATCTACTTAAAATTACATCTTTAGACTCTGATACAATTGAACCGGAAATAACTCTCTTATATCCGGTGGATGGGTTTTTTTCACCTGATTCTCTACTGCAAATCGCCCTAATAATAAAGGATCCCAGCGGTATTGCACTTGTAACGATACACGGTGATACGGTAAATTCAACTGATAGTATCTATTCTCATAGTATTAAGTTATCCCTCGGGGAGAATCTGATTGCCGTTATTGCTGAAGATTCGAGTGATTATAAAAACCGTGATACGTTATATGCCACTTTTACCTATGATCCTCTCTTTGTAGATACTATACCGCCAAAAATTGAATTGATCTCTCCTGATGATGGATTTGTATCACCTGACCCAATTATTAAAGTAACGGTGAAAATTACTGATTCAAGCGGTGTTTCTCAGGTAGCTATACAACAGGATACTGTTGTATCAAATGATAGCATTTATAGCTCAAATGTGAACCTTGTATTAGGTGAAAACCAGATTTCTATAATAGCTACTAATAATAGTTATAATTACAATTGTGATACCTTACATGCGACTCTTACTTATGATACTATAGGAAATAATCCCCCACAGTGGGTGTCTGATACACTTCATGCAAATGCTATTGAAGGGACTTTCTTTGCCCTAAATCTTTTGGATTCCTGTACTGACCCAGACAATGACACACTTACGTTCCATTTGGTTGCTGATGAGCCGCCTTCCGGAGATTCTATAGTTCAGGATACCCTTTATACGATTACACCGACGTTTGAAGACGCAGGTGTATACAATGTCAAAATTAATGCATTTGATGGAGTTGTTAATAGTAGTGCAATCCTGAAACTTACCATTGAAAATGTTAATCGTCCTCCTCGATTTAAAGTTGAGGATAGTTTGCCGAAACTCCAGTATAAAGTGGAGAAAGGTGAAGAACTTATAATTAAATTTGAAGCTGAAGATCCTGATGGGGATAGTTTAACCATCTTCCTAGCGAATACCAGTTTACCGGATTCTGCTTCAATTGTTTTTAACGATTCAGTACTTACGTGGTTGGCAAAGGTAAACACCAGCGGGCAATATGACGTTAAACTCAGTGTGTCGGACGGTTCCGATATTGGAAATGCAGATATCAAAGTATATGTTGGAGATATAAACATTCCTCCGGTCATATCAGTTACCGGATTTATAATGACAGGTGAAACTGACTCTGTTCTGGAACGGAAGACGTATATATGTACCGTTAGTGTAAGTGATCTTAATGCAGGTGATACACCTGAACTTCTGCCTGTGGTAAATGCTCCCTATGATATATCCGGCACCGGCACCGGTAGTTATAACCTGCAAACAGGAATATTCACGTATACGCCGGCATTTTCTGTTTCCAATGGAAATGCTCCCTACACTTTCAGTAATATCACCTTTTATGCCGAGGATGATTCCGGTGCAACTGATACATTTGCGATAAATATGGTAGTGCTTGATTCCAATAGCGCACCTGTATGGAATCCTGATAACGATGCGGTTGATGCAACAGAGGGGTTACAAATAACCTATAACTTTTCCACTGCTTTTAAGGGAGATAACGAGGGAGACAGGGTATTATTCTCTGTGCCTTTTGGACAATTTAATATTGACACAACAATATGGTCATGGACACCACTGTTTGATGATGCGGGTGTTGTCAATCTTCAGATAACAGCATCAGATTCCCTGGATCATACTCCTCCGGCAAAATCTGTTTTCACACTAGCTGTTACTGTGGCGGATTCTGTGAAACCAGTAATCCTTTCAAATCCATCTGTTATTACCTATAAAAGTATAAATTTGACATGGACACAAAGTGATGATGCAGATTTCCTGTACTATAGGGTCTATAAATCCCTTGTGCCTGGTGTAACAAATACCGGAGTTCCTTCAGTGGAAATTACAGATATAAATACAACTTATTGCACCATTGATACCCTAGATGAGGACACCAATTACTATTTCAGAGTTTTTGTATATAACAGCAATGGAACAGTTTACGGGAGTAATGAAGTTCAAGCAAGAACAAATGTTCTAGACCCACCGGTTATAACAGTGACATCTCTTACCATTGTTAATGATTCAACTTCAGAAACGGAAAATGCGTCTAATGTTATTCCAGTCTCGGGCACAGCATCGAGTGATGCCGATATAAAAGGTGTTATTGCAACTATCGGTGGTGTTAGCGTAAATGTTACCGGGACAACCAACTGGAGTTTTAATGTCCCTGACACCTATAAAAAACAGTGGAATAAAGTTGATGTAACAGCTACAGATGACTCGCGGAAAGAAACCACCAAGACTTTTTATCTGTTTTATAAACCGGATCTTGCAGTTCCGGCACTTCCCGTTCTGACAAATGTTAACAACAGAAGTATAACAGTATCATGGACTGGAGTAGCCGACTGTGACAGACACCTTGTTTACAGGTCGGATATTGGCAATAGTGGCCCCTATACTATTATAAAGGATACTATCAGTACTTCTCTAAAAGATACCTCGCTCCATATAGGAACTACCTACTGGTATAAAATCCAGGGCTACTATACCGTAACCACTATTTCGGATTCTTCAGATCAATCATCCTCGAATAACGCAACGACTCAAAATTGGTTTGAGTATACCTATAACTTTGGTGGTGATGAGGAAATTCCACGATCTATTGCAAAGACAACTGATGGCGGATATGTTATTGCAGGCGAAAGAGAGGCGTCGGGTATTGATGATATTTTCCTTTGTAAAATTAATAAATCAGGCGATGTTTCGTGGTCGAAGACAATACAAACGGGCGGGAATAACACCGTATATTCTGTTGTGCAAGCAACTGATGGAGGATTTGTAATAGGCACCAATAGATATCCAAAAACCTATCTGGTAAAGACAGATTCTGACGGTAATTTTATTGACGAATTTTCTCCCGACACTGGTAATGGGGCATCATTAACTGTTGCACCAGATGGCGGCTATATTATTTGTGGGCATATTACTGAGAGCCCTGATCCTTGGACATTTGTAGGAAAACTGAATACGAATGGAACAGTAGCGTGGCGCAAATTTTATAATATACGGGAGCCAGACAGGGGCGCTTATGGTAGAGACATTTCTAAAACAGGTGATGGAGGATATGTTGCTGTCAGCCAATGTCAATGGGGAGGGATTTTCCTTTCACGATTAGATTATATAGGCGATACCACCTGGGCAGATACCTTTTATGCCAGTGGCGGTATTGTTGTAGATCCAGGGGTAGTAATACAATCTCAATCTGTCAGTTACAACTATTATATTGCAGGTTTTGAGGGTGTAAACAATAATGATGCTGTATTAGTTAAGATAGATAGTAGTATTTATTCTAACAAACACTATGTGCAATGGAAAAAGAATTATGACAATAATGGCGGTCGCGAATTTGCAAGCGATGTAAAAGAGATAAGCAGTGGAGGATTTGTTTTAACAGGATCTTCAGGAAATTATGTCTATTTTGTAAAAACAAATGCCAGCGGTGATTTAGTACATAGTAATACCTTTGGTGATGGTGTAGGTGCTGATGGAATGGCAATCCTTGAAGCTTCAAATGGTGGTTTTATTATTTTAGCAACAAATAAAGTAAATACAAAATTTAGGGCTTATATAATTAAAACTAATGCAAATGGGGATATTGGCAGTTGAAGACAGTAAATTTAAACGAATATAAATTTACCGAAATCTATTATTAAAACCTGCCGAAATTTCTATTTCCACAAGAATTATCTGTAAAAAATTGATATTTTAAGTACATTAATAGTGGACTGGGAAGACTGCATCACTACTTTTTACCACACCTATTCTATTATTTTGTTGTATCGTAGAAAACACATTTTTAAAAGGGGGAATAATTATGGGGGAGAATGTATCGAGAAGAGATTTCCTGAAAACCACTTCTATTTCCGCGGCCGGTGTCACTGCACTGTCGTTTAAACCGTTGTCTGCGGCACTTGGTCCGGTGCAGGATAAATCGCGGATTATTATAGCAAAAGATGAAGATTGTTTCAACCTGAGTAGTGGAACTGTAGATGAAGACAAAATTCAGGAAATGGTGGATTATGCGATTATCTGGTTAATGAAAGCACCGTCCAAAGCAGAAGCCTATGAGGCTTTATTTCCTACTGGAAAATTAACAACGGATACCAAGATATTAATTAAGTATAACAATGCAAAAAGTGTATCCAAAACACGCAACCATGTGATGGATGCTCTTGAAAATGGATTGACTTCTATGCTAGGCGGGACTTTTCCCAAGGCTAATATTGAACGAATGGGGTCAAAGGATGATTGTGGAAGTGGTGTTTCCAGTGAAACTTTTAATGTAGGTTCATCTAATAAATATGAAATTAGGCAGAAGTTTGTTGATTGTGACTATTTTATCAATATGCCGTCATGCTGGGCTATTTCCAGTGTTGGTTGCGGCGTAACACTGTCATTAAAAGCGTTAATGGCAGCGGTTAGTGGTTCTTTAGGGAATATGCATAATCAAAATTTTATTAGCGAAACAACTCCTGCATTGTCACTCATGAATGAACACCCAGTTTTTAAGGAAAAGCAGATTCTTGCTCTGGCGGACGCAATATGCCTCGGTGCGGGAGGTAATCAGCAAAATATTGATAGTGCCGCCTATTGTGTAATTGCAAGTAAAGATATGGTTGCTGTCGATTATCTGGCTATTGATAAAATGGATCAAACAGGAAAACTCTCTTCTTCAAATAAAACCGCTGCGTTGAAGGTCTGTGAACGAGCAGCAGATCCAGATTACGGTCTTGGCACTGACGACCCTACTAATATGGAAAAAGAGGAAATCGAACCCCCATGGACAAATCCATGGCTAACAGGAGTAAAATCAACGGGAGATAAGAATATATCCTCGAGTGATGTCCATGTAAATACCAATCCGACACATACTGTTTTCAGTTATCATAATACTGCCGGATCACAGGCAACAGTTTCGATATATGATATGCAAGGCAGAAAGATCTGGGAACACATGAGTTCTGAGAGTGGCATTGTATGGAATAATAGTGATATTAAAGGACGTAAGGTTTCCAGAGGCACCTATTTATATCAATTAAAAGTAGGCAAAGTTACTGCAGAGGGTAGAATCGCAGTAAAATAACAGAACATTCAATTATCGATTTTAATGAGTAAAGGGCTGTCCGATAATAAGGCAGCCCTTTTTCATTTTAACTATTTTTCATTTAGAAAAGTATTTAATCTTCTATATTCATTCCTACGGTAAAATAAACTTCCTGCTGAAATATCCATCCTTCAAATACACGACCGCGAAATAACTCCCGGAGGATACTTTTATACCGTGTCGGTTTGTGCCGTTCCAGATACCAATAGCCATGTTACCGGAACCGCCTTTCTTTAATATGACCCGGTCAATAAGGATTCCCCTTGTGTTATAAATAGAGATTCTTGATAATTCATTGTTATTTAACAGGGTGTTGCTCTTCATACTGAAAATAATAGAGTGTTTAGCAGGCTGTATAGAGAAAGAAAGGTCCTTATTATGGTATTCTGGATTGGTAAAAATGATAGGCGTTTCTATCTTTTGATCTATGGAAGACGCCATTGCAAGAAGAGATTGTTTATATACAGAATCTTTATTATAAACCGATAACCGGATAAAGAATTTCTGGCTGACCATTTCAAGACATAAACTTCCGATGAAATTTGTATCTATACGTGCAGTATCTCCGAGATTTAACACAAATTCATATGTACAGCCCGTATCGCCGACTGTTTCAAAAAC
>CBDVBE010000250.1:0-9994 GCA_965372145.1 uncultured bacterium
GACATCATAACGATTTTTCACAGAAAAAGGCGATGTAACCTGTGAACGGTTACAAAAGATACTACTGTATTAACGCATAGTTTATTCTCATATGAAACGTATATCCCCACAATTCAAATCAGCCTTTATCGCCCTGATAGGGCGGCCGAACATAGGCAAGTCCACTCTTCTTAATACTATCCTCGGTGAGGACCTTTCAATAGTCACCCCCATGCCGCAAACAACCCGGCGGATTATGCGGGGAATTTATAACGGGGAAGGATATCAACTGGTTTTTGTGGATACGCCGGGGATACATAAAGGAAAACATACTCTTAACAAGTCAATGTACCGTCAGAGCATAAAGATGTTTGATGATGCCGGGATTGATATCCTCTGTTATTTAGTAGATCTCTCACGCCGGTTCGGTAAAGAAGAAGATGAAATCGCTGCAATGGTAGAACATTTGAAGACACCGGTTTGTATAGTCTTTAATAAAACGGATGCATGCTCCTCTGTTGATACAATAAAGCAATCTTTCTATAAACGGTATCCCAGGCTTGCCCCGTTTCCCCAGGTATCACTCAGTGCGATCTCCCGTGACGCTAAAAAAAAGTTCCTGGGAATAATTAAGCCGCTCATACCCTATGGCCCGCCATACTATCCTGAGGATGAGATAACCGACCTGAACCTGCGATTTTTTGCTGCGGAATATATCCGCAAACAGATAATTGAGCTGACCTATGAAGAAGTTCCCCATGCCTCGTGTGTAGAGATTCCGGATTATAAAGAGTATAAGGAACAGCATGCTGTTACCGCAACAATACATGTTGAATCACAGGGACAGAAGGGGATTGTGATCGGGAAAAAAGGTACCGTAATCAACAAGATTAAGAAACGTGCTGAAAAAGAGTTACAACGATTAACCGGTGTTCCCGCTGCTATTACCTGTCATGTTAAAGTAACGCCGAAATGGCGGGATAATAAGCAGTTTTTGACATCGATCGGGCTGGAATAGAAATAGCTGTTCCTAATCTCCCGGAACAACCTTCATGATTTTACATACTACCCTTCCCCAATATGATCAGACCTCAGTATAATACGCAAAATTGACAATCATAAATCGCAACTTTCTTTCCCTCTATTATCCTCCTCGTTTTTCGTCCTCGTCCTCGTCCTCGGTTTTTTTAACTGTAACCTAAACAGATCGAGGACGAGGACGAGGAGGAGGACGAAGGACGAGGGATTTTAACAGTATGTTAAGCAGAGGGGCATGCAAATGGCCACGGCACAATTCGAGTTGGAAATCAATTTCCTAATTCTCATTTGGCCATTCTGCCTCTATTATGAACACTTGCAACTTCAGTTGTTAGTGTTCATTATCCCCTTTGTGGGACATAATGTTATGCTTTAGTATAACTTGCGATTTCATCTTAAGGAATTAAGACAAATTACTGAGTTCTGATGATTTTAAACGATAGAGACGTTACCGGTATTGTTATTTTGTAAAGTTGTGTTGATTCAGGGAAACGTACGAAGTGTTTATTTATTGTAAATGGAGATTCCGGTTAATATCATTAACTATATTTTAGCTAATAGTATATTATTTATACCCAGAGGGCATAAATGATGTTGGGTTTCGCTTTTTTTTAGCAGTTTAAGCGCTTAGGATTCCCGACCTTTGTTATTATTCTACTATGCCCTTAAATTCATATTATTAACCCTTAAATGGTCTTTTTTCTTGTTTTTTAGACATTAATCATGTTAAATCATCATAGGATTTATATGTGTAGCAAGCGTGGGATTCTACATCTCACATCTAATATCTGTTTATTTATCTCTTACCTTTTGCTTTCCATAATAACAAAATCAAGGAATATTGCTGCGTAGTCTTCCCTGATATTTTTCATGGTTAACTGGCGTACGCGTGAAGCATATTTTCCGTTTTCAATACCATCAATAAAAAAACCAATTGCCTCATATTTGCCCCTTCCGTGAAGCAAAACCGGTATTTCAATACCAGAGCCTACCGAAATCGGTTCGTTTATTTGAACTTTAACAATAGTGCAGCCTGTTGAGTCAGAAAGTTCATACAATTCTTCAAGTACCACGGGTTCGCTGAATCGTTCCCTCTGATCCGAGGCCTGTAAAAGGCTGTCAACTGTATCTGCCTTCTTTATTGTAGCTATGCTTTTTGCTGGAAGTTGGTCAGATGTTTTTAGAAATTGCAGTTTTTTGGCTATGTCACTACAACGGCTAATTTGATATGAAACTGCTGGAAGGAATAAATACCCTAGAAGTATTAAAATGGCTATTACACAAACACCTGATATTATTTCCCAGCGTAAGAGTCCTGTTTTGTATAATGCTTTATGTAATTTGATCATTGATTTTATAACCTCACCCTCAGTCCCTCGCGAATGCATCTGCCTTTGGCAGATTCGCTTACCAAAGAGGGAAGCTAAAAAGGTGTAAAGATTAAATTCTTAATTTTTTCTTCTGATTACAGGCTACTGACTTCTGATAACTTTCTTCTATTTAACAGTCCAGTTACATTCAATTTTCACCTTAATAGCCCGTTTACGTCTGACTTTTGTCTGTTCACTGTAAATCATACGAACATTACTTATCCCCTTAACAGCCTCCAGATTACTGAGCAGTTGGGGAATCAGCGCTGTAGAATAGGCCAATGCTATTACGTTTATATGCCATATACTTGTTCCTGCTTCGGTGATTTCAATATGCTGAGCCCAGGTGCCTTCAGTGAAGACAAGCTGTAATTCATTCATTAAAAAAGTCACTATGCTTTCACGTCCAAGAAAACTAGCCTTTTGCATATATACAGTTTTCAGAGAATCTAATCTATTTTCTCCCTCCTCAATCTGCTTAATATATGTCTTCAATGGTTCTACCTTTTTCTCAGCATATTTCTGAATACCGGTAATAATCAAAGTTCCCAGGAGCAATACCATAGCTACTCCTGCCAGCGAAACGACTGTCCATTTAAGACCTTTGAGGAAATAGCGGCGTTTCTTTTCCAAGGCATATGTTTTTTGTGTATCTGAGTACTGGGCGAAATCAAGGTGTGTTTCCTGATGCAGAGAACATGCATACGCCTCATGATACTGTCCTGGTAAAGAATCAATCTGTGGAGGTGTTCCAAGCGTATAATTGGGGATACTAAAATGAGATGGTAATGATCTTTTCTCTATATCAAAGATCAGGATAACTTCGGTTATTTCCTCACCAAGTGTGAGTGATTTTATCAATGGTGACAGTTCCTTCCCGACCTTTTCAGCATCCTGTTGTATATCCTCATAATCAGGCCAGAAATGGCACAGACTTTGTAGCCTACCGTCAGTAATAAAACCCAACATGGAACCTTTATCTGTGATTTTCCAGATAACAAACGGTCCTGAATTATAGTGAGAATAGAGTATGGCAAGATCCCATAGAGGTATGCTTATCGAACTGACAAGTAGTTTACCTGCAGGTATCGTTTTTTGAAATTCATCAAATGAATCTTTAGTGACAGTGGCTGAGTACATCGTATTCTCCTGCACATCCCATTCATTTACAATCTGGTCTGAGGTAAAGCCCGGCGGAATAATACGCTCCTCATTTCTATCCAGCCAATTGTCCACTTCTTCTTTATTGAGCTGATCCTTTATATATGAAACTTTGGTATCTGTTAACGTTGTATACATTGCGACAGGAGGAATGAATAACAGTTTAGAAATATCGCTTCCATACGATACTACCTGGGTTTTCCCATTCTTATCTATTGCAGTGATAACATAATGAAAAGAACCTTGAATCGGTGCAGCACCGATTCTCAGTCTTGTGTCCGCATTGAGATAAGTAAATAGCTTTTTAATAATTGGCAGTTGTTTCATATTTTCTTTATAATTATAACCGAGGTATATTCCTCAACCTGCTCATCCCTCACGTGTTCATTTTACCGTCATTTCCGGGAAACCTGGAGTCCGGAGCCTTTAATGTATTACCTTTACCTCATTCGATCCACGTATTTCCAGCTTTCCGTTTTCACCAATTGCGTAATGGTATAATTTGTAGTACAGAGTATCAACAATTGTTACGTCCTTAAAAGAATGTATACTGATATCCGTACAAATATCATTATTAATCGGTACACCTTCATTTTTTACATCAGGTGTTGTAGACTTAAACAACTGACATGATTTAAACAACGAATCCGGGTAAAATGACGGTTTCCAGTATAGATTAACAATAGAATCAGTAGCTGTGTCAACCGATAAAATAGAAGGAAAATTATACTCAGTATTACTTCCGGATTTCTGTCCTGAATTGCTTGTAACATAGATTCTAAACCAATAAATAGTATTTACTGCCAACCCGGTTACTACTAATGTTGTATCATTTTTAGTAGTAATAGAAGAGACCAGAGAATCTGAAATATCTACAAGCTCGTCAGTATCATAATACACTTCATAATTTTTAAAATCATAATCAATATTTCTGCTCCACCTTAGTGATATCGTAGTGTCAGTATTTGTATCAACGCTCAATTGAACCGGTTCCGGCAGCCCATCATCTGTTGTAGCATTTACAATAGTACCAGGTGAAATTAATCCATATACATCCTCAACATACACCGTAAAGTAATATTTCTTATTCCGGTCTAATGGTACAACAATAATAGTTGTGTCGATTTGTACTGATTTACTGCAGAAACAGCTTGAATCTGTTGTATCAATAACAGAAATAGTATCTAAACCATACGACGTGTCACTGTAATACACTACATACCGATAAAAATCTGCATCATTGTTCATGGTCCATATAAGTTCTACTGAGGTATCTGATACAGTTCCTGTTTGCACCGTTACCGGTTCGGGAAGGCCGTCATCAGTGGTTGCACTATCGAGATTACTTGAGGTGATATAATTGCTACTGTCCTGAACATACACCGCGAACCAGTAAGTTTCATCACGTTTCAGGGATGTCAGCATAAGAACCGTATCGTTAACTAAAGAAACAACCTTCACATTTGAATCTGCTGTATCAATAACAGTAAAGGTGTCAATTTTAGGAATAGTATCATAATACACCAGATACCGTTTAAAATCGATATCCCTGTTTTTACTCCACAATAACGTGACCGAGGTATCAGTGACACTCTGATCATTAACTGAAAGAGTACAGGCCACAGGCTGCCCGCTCAATGTTGTCACACTGTCGATATTGCTGCCATGCTTCGCGATCCCGTTTTCATTGAGATATATTCTGAACCAGTACTTCCTGCTTCTCAGTAATCCATTAATTACCGTTGTAAGACCGTCGTTTACCGTATCTACACATTTATCCGTACTATCAACCGTCGAATTCGTATCCATGTATATCCAGTACTGGTTGTAATCGCTGGTCCACCCCTTCTCCCAGGTTAATGATACTGAATGTTCCGACAAGGCTACAGGTGGCTTCAATGTCAGTTTAAGTTCACTCATGCTGTTAAAAGTAGTTGTGTCGACAATATTGCTCGCTGATATCATATCACGATAGGTCGTAACAATCACCCGGAAATAGTAGTGACGGTTGGCGTCAAGACTGGTAACCGTTTTCACCGTATCCTTGCTAAAATAGAGTGTATCAGCGATCTTATCGGTAGTATCAACGATATCACTAGTGGAATAATATACCTGGTAGCTTTTAAAATCCTCATCATCTGAGTGTGTCCATCGCAATGATACTGAAGAATCTGTTAGACCGACAATCTCAACAGTGACAGGGTCCGGAGCTTTGTCGTCATCTTCAAGGTCCCAGTCTGTGCAGTTAATCAACACCAGTAACAGAATAATCATCATGCTGAAAATGCTAAGTGATACGATTTGCTTTTTCATTGTGTATTCCTTTTTTATACCCTCATCCCTAAGCCCCTTCTCCCGCATACAGGAGAAGGGGAAGTAAGGTGGTTTTTTTGTCATTGCGAGCAAAGTGCGGCGCAACCTCATCTTTTATTCTTACCCTGTCCTTATCACATTCATAGGAGAAGACATGATAAGGATTTTTTATTATTTGTAACCTCATCCCCCTAACCCCCAGTTCTCCTATCAGAGAAGGGGGGAGACACTAGGGAGTTTCTTTATTAATTCTTTTTATGCCTTAAAAGGCATGCCATATGCATTATGGATTATCCTCTTCATCTTTAGTGGTCGTTTCTTTTTTCTTTTTGTCCGCTTTGTTTTTTTTAGTATCATTCTCTATATTAACATTAACCCTTTTTTTTATTATTTTGCTTCCTTCGCCTGCTTCCTTTTCTTTACTTACTTCCTTCTCTCTAGGCGCTTTCTTCTCTTTCTCTACGCCCTTTGTGCTCTCTTCGGTAGAATCTTTCTTCTTAAACCACAAAAAGCCCTTCCGCTCCTTCTTCTTTTTCTTTTCTTTCTCCTCTTTGGATTCTTTAGTATCTTTCTTTCTACCAAACCACAGGAACCCTTTCCGTTTTTTCTTCTTTTCTTTAGTTATTGCTTCTCTCTCTATCGGCTCCCGGCCTGTCTGCAACTGGTTTAACGGTTCTTTTTCATTGATCCTTTTTAATTTTTTCCTCTCTTTTCTTCTCTGCATTCGCTGTTCACGTTTTTCCTTTTTCTTTTCACGTATCACTTCAGGATCATGTTTCTCAAGCATTTTATTGATCTCATCACCGAAATAATCATCAGGCGATACTTCACCTTCATCTCCGTAATACACATGCGGCGTAAGGAAGATCATCATCTGTGTTTCGTTTTTAGTAATTGTCTTACTTGAGAACAGGTACCCGAGCACCGGGATACTGCTCAGGAACGGGATACCTTTACTATTGACAACATTCTCAGTCTGGCGCTGACCTCCAAGAATAATAGTCTGGCCGTCTCTGAGTCGTACCATTGATTTAATAACACGTGTATCTATAGTTGGGGGTCTATCCTCACTACCGCCGCTTCTTGGAATATTAAACTCCGGCCTGATATCCACCATGACATAACCGCCTGCCATAACCCACGGCGTTACTTCCAGGACCGTATTAAACTTCTTTTCAATAAACCGCTCATCAGTACCTATTACATTTGTCTGCGTATTGCTGGTCGTACTGATTGTCTCCTTGGACAATTTATAGTAGCGTGTCTCTCCTATGATAATACTTGCGGTGTTGCCATTAATGGTTGCTATCTGCGGTGTGGAGTGTACTTTTACAACATCCGCTGTTTCGAGTGCTTGAATGGATGACCGGAAATTCTTCGGTAAAGTCACGATTTTATTCGCACCAAGATGCTTTAATACCTTATTAAGAATAAGCGCCGTCTTTTTCTGCCCCGGCTTTAAATTAAGAGTCGGCAAATACTGTTCGCTTTCCCAATCACCTGCCGTATCTCCTGAACCACCGGTAAAAATCGAAACACCATATGAACGAATCTTGCTAAGGTTAAACTCAACAACCAGTGCTTCTATCAATACCTGTGGTATTGGCTTGTCAATTTTCTCAATAAAATCCTTCGCTTCAGCTACGATATCAAACGATCCGATTACAATAACGGAATTATGTTCACTGTCATATTTAATAACTGCCTCTTTAGTAATTTTCGGTGGCAGAAACTTTGAGACCACTGCCTCTTCCGCCCTGATATGCCTGAGTGGGATTATTTCTGTTGTTTTCTGCTGACTCATCTCCCGTGACCCGATAAAGTAGATGCCTTTATCCTTCCAGAAGGTATACTTGGTATTCTGTAGTATGAACCGCAGCAAATCATCAAGTTTTACACTATCACACTTCGCGCTGATCGTTCCTGCGATCTTCTCATACATAATAATATTGATACCACTTTCCTGAATAATATTCCGGACAATATCATCCAAAGCAGCATTAGTCACATCAATAGAGACTTCTTTGTCAGGAGTTACCTTAACACCCATTCTTCGAGGTTTTCTTGCACCAGTTTTTGCAGCATCCTCTCCCCAGGCCTGCTGGGCTACATAATAGATATCATCGGATTCATTCACGTCAAATCCATTGGTCTCAAATATTACCTTGATGGCTTTTTCAATCGATATTTTAGATAACCGGCTCGATATTTTTTTACTGCTCTGCCCGTCAAGGACAACATTTAAATTGACAGAATCGATAAACATACGCACAATATCATCAACCGGGACCTCTTTAAAATCAACGGTAAGCAGGCCATCTGCTATATGAAAAATCACTTTGGGTTTCGGTGGTTCCGGCTCAGGAAGGGGTTCAGGCTTGAAAACTTTAACGATATTATTCTTTACCGTATAATCATAGTTCTTGCGCTTCACAATAAAATCAATCGCATCTTTTACCGATATATCAACCAGGTATAACGATATCTCACCTTTTACATCCTGGTCAAGATAAATATTCACGTTATACTGCATCCCCAATGCGCGGAGGATATCGCGGATATCCGTGTTTTTAAAATCCAGCACCGGGACTTTTATAGAATCAGATACGGGGATTTTTGTTTTATCGCCCTTTAGTACGATTTTTTGTTGTGAAGACTTTGTTGTTGTTACCTTTTTAGAATCTGATCTTTTATCCTGGGCGAAACTACTAAAAAGAATTAAAAGGATTAATAATACTAATGGTGTTTTTTGTTTCATTTGGCTCTCCGTTTTTGGTTGGTGGTTAATAGTTAGTGGATAGTAGTTGGTGGTTGGTGGATGGTGGCAGTGAGCCAAAATCACCAACATTTCTTTGCCACCATCTACTATCCATTATCCACCTGCCATTATCCACCATCTAATAACCACTATCCATTAACCATCATCTAACATCAATTATATCAACAACTTAGGAAACTAACAGGATATGAGCAGGCGCACTACGAGATAACGGAGATCTCGCGTACCACTTCTTCGATAGAGGTAATGCCGTCGGTGAGTTTTGACAATGCACTGTCCCGGAGTGAAACCAGGCCTTCTTTGATGGCCTGACTCCTGATGTCAGATGCATAGACTCTGTTATTTATCTGTCTGCGAATTTCTTCGCTGATTGGCATGACCTCGAAAATTCCTATCCGTCCCCTGTATCCCGTATGACCGCAGGCTGAACAGCCCAGCCCTTTGTAAACCGGGATATCCGGTGACAAACCGATACTTTTCTTTATGTCAACTTTTGTATTATCTTCACATTTACAGTGGGTACAAATCTTTCTGACCAGACGCTGCGCAATAATCATAGTCACGGATGAGGCCACCAGGTAGGGCTCAACTCCCATATCAATCAACCTGGTTATTGCCGACGGTGCATCATTCGTATGCAGTGTACTTAACACCAGGTGGCCGGTTAAAGATGATCGTATCGCAATCTCCGCAGTCTCCTGGTCGCGCATCTCACCAACCATGATAATATTCGGATCCTGCCGTAACAATGTCCTGAGCAGGTTAGAAAATGTCAAATCAATATCCGGTTTTACCTGTGTCTGGCTGACACCGGTGATATTGTATTCAATCGGATCTTCAATGGTTGATATATTCACTCCCGGCCTGCGAAGATAGTTGATCACCCCATACAACGATGTTGTCTTTCCCGAACCGGTCGGGCCGGTAATAAGCACAATGCCGTTGGGCATCTGGATTGCCTTTTTAAACATTGTCAGCTTACCCGGCTCCATACCGATACTCTCCAGATTAAAATCAAAGCTTGCTTTGTCAAGCAGACGCAATACTATCTTCTCTCCGAAATCGGTGGGCAGCGAGGAAACACGGATATCAACATCCCTTCCCTGCTCATTAATGCTGATCCTGCCGTCCTGGGAGCGGCGTTTTTCTGCAATGTCCATGTGGGACATGACTTTGATACGCGACGTTGTCTCAGGAATACGCTCAGCCGGAATAGTCATCATCTCCTGGAGAATGCCGTCAACCCTGAACCTGACACACATCTCCCGCTCAAACGGCTCCATGTGGATATCACTGGCCCGCAGCCTTATTGCCTCATGAATTATATCATTTACTATCGAAATAGTTGAATCTG
>CBDVBE010000251.1:0-9991 GCA_965372145.1 uncultured bacterium
GAGGCATGGATTCCCGACAGAAACATTCGGGAATGACGTTTTCGGACAAGCACTAATTATATAACAGCATACTTGTATAACCTCAACTTAAAGGACTAGCGAAACATAATGGAAGTAAAAGATCTGAAAGCTGCCTATAAAACAATCATGGATGACCATTTTCCCAAGACTATGGAACTTTCCTTTTCTGACGACAATGGAAAACAGACTCTTATCTACGAAAAAGCATCATGGGTAATTGACGATGTAGAAAAGGGACTTCGTTACGGTGAGAATCCCGGCCAGGAGGCTGCTCTCTATAAGCTGGTGAACGGGAACCTGCAGCTTGGTGATGTTACATGCATCCAACCCGGTAATTACCTTGCCTCTGATGTAGAACTTCTCCAATCGGGAAAACACCCCGGAAAAACAAACATTACCGATGCCGACAACTCCCTTAATATACTCAGGTATTTTACTGATACTCCATGCACGGTAATTGTGAAACATAACAATCCCTGTGGTGTTGCCAAAGGAAGTACCCTTGCAGAATCATATACCAAGGCGTTAATGGCAGACAGAGTTGCAGCATTTGGCGGTGCAATTTCTGTTAACCGGGAACTGGATAAAGAAACTGCAGAACTTATTGTTACAAGTTATTCGGAAGTAGTTGCTGCTCCTGAATTCGCTGAGGGTGTTATGGATATTCTTGTGACAAAGAAAAACCTCAGAGTATTGCGGATTAAAAATATCACCCGTTTACAGGACTTTATAGGTAAGAGATTTATAGACTTTAAATCACTTATGGATGGTGGACTTATTGCACAATGGTCCTATAATCCACTCGCAAGAACCAGGGATAAACTTATACCGGCTCAGACAATTTATAAGGATAAAGAATATAAAATTAACAGGCTACCGACCGATCAGGAATATGATGATCTTCTTTTCGGTTGGCTGGTTGAATCCGGTATTACCAGCAATTCAGTCATTTATGTTAAAGACGGCGTCACTGTTGGTATCGGAACCGGTGAGCAGGATCGAGTTGGTGTTGCAGAAATTGCACGTTATAAAGCATACGGTAAACTGGCTGATAGAATCTGTTGGGAACAACAGTCAATTCCTTATAACACGTTAACAGATCAGGATGCAAAAGCAACAATTGACAAAGAAGTCGCTGATAAAAAAGGCGGACTTATCGGCAGTTGTATGATTTCTGATGCCTTTTTCCCTTTCCGTGACGGCGTTGATGTTGGTATCAAAGAAGGGATAACAGCCGTTGTCCAGCCGGGCGGTTCAAACAGAGACTTTGAATCTATTGAAGCATGTAATGAAGCAGATGTAGCAATGGTATTTACAGGAGAACGTTCTTTTAAGCATTAAAAAAATGGAGCGATGGAGTGATGGAGTAATGTAAAAAGAAATAATTTTCTTTTCTTATATTCCAGCACTCCAGTACTCCAACACTCCATTTCTAATGAGCAAAAAATAGGAAAGTATATGAAAGACGCTGTGTTAAAAATATTAGAAGCAATCGGAGAAGATACAAAAAGAGAAGGACTTATCGATACTCCTAAAAGAGTGGAAGAATCGTACAAATTCCTCACCCAGGGATATGCGATCGATGTAGAAAAAATAATCAACAATGCCATTTATGCTGAGGCTGTTCACGACATGATTGTCGTGAAAGACATCGAGCTTTACAGCATGTGTGAACACCATATGCTTCCCTTTTTCGGCAAGTGCCATGTTGGTTATATCCCTGATGGCAAGGTTATCGGTTTGAGTAAAGTTCCCCGGATTGTTGATGCGTTTGCACGACGGTTGCAGTTGCAGGAACGTCTGACCCATCAGATAGCCGATACCCTCTGGGACCATTTACAGCCCAAAGGTCTCGGTGTCGTCATCGAAGCGAAGCATCTTTGTATGATGATGCGAGGCGTTCAGAAACAGAATAGTGAAATGGTTACCAGTTCAATGCTTGGATTATTCCGCAGCAGGTCTGAGACAAGAATGGAATTTTTGTCCCTTATTAAAGGATTTGATAAGTAAACAGGCACGTACATCTTATTAGGTAATAACTTTCATTTAAAAATGAGGAGGTTGTTTATGCCACTTGATCCCATAAAGAATCCCGATTGGAAAATCGCAGAAGAAGCGGAAACCAGGATGAAAACCGTCCACGAAATCGGTAAGGAACTTGGCCTGACCGAGGAAGAACTTCTTCCGCAAGGTCATTATTTCGGAAAAATCGATTTCAGGAAAGTGCTGGAGCGCTTAAAGGACCGGCCAAATGGTAAATATATCGATGTGACGGCTATTACACCAACGCCTCTTGGAGAAGGTAAATCTACGTCTACCATGGGTCTGGTACAAGGTCTCGGCAAACGCGGGAAAAAAGTTACCGCTGCTATTCGTCAACCTTCCGGCGGTCCCACGATGAACATTAAAGGCTCTGCTGCGGGAGGCGGATTATCCCAATGTATTCCTTTGACTCCTTTCTCTCTCGGATTAACCGGTGACATTAACGCTATCATGAATGCACATAACCTGGCAATGGTTGCCCTCACTGCACGGATGCAGCATGAACGTAACTATACTGATGAGCAACTGGCGCGTCTCTCGAAAATGGACAGGCTTAATATCGACCCCACCAATGTCGAAATGGGATGGATTATTGATTATTGCTGTCAGGCATTACGTAATATCGTCATAGGTATGGATGGGGTAAACGGAAAAGCTGATGGTTTCATGATGAAATCTAAATTCGGCATTGCTGTTTCTTCTGAAGTTATGGCAATTCTTTCTATTTCTACAAGTCTGGAAGATATGCGCAAGCGCATGGGAAAAATTGTTGTGGCTTATGATAAAAAAGGCAAACCAATTACTACTGAAGACCTTGAAGTCGCGGGAGCTATGACAGCATGGATGGTGGATGCGCTCAATCCAAACCTGATGCAGTCATTGGAAGGTCAGCCGGTAATAGTCCATGCGGGCCCTTTTGCCAATATCGCCATTGGTCAGAGTTCAATCATTGCAGATCAGGTTGGCCTGAAACTTTCCGATTACCATGTAACAGAATCCGGCTTTGGGGCCGATATCGGTTTTGAAAAATTCTGGAATTTGAAATGCCGTTTCAGCGGACTTAAACCGGATTGTGCAGTCGTTGTTGCCACTATCCGGGCTCTTAAGTGCCATGGCGGCGCACCGGTTCCGGTACCGGGTAAACCAATGCCAAAAGAATACGAAGGTGAAAATGTAGAATGGGTGGCAAAAGGATGTGATAACCTGATTCATCATATTAACAACGTAAGAAAAGCAGGAATCAGCCCTGTCGTCTGTATTAATGCTTTCTATACAGATACCGATGCGGAAATTGCCAAGGTTCGTGAGCTTTCAGAAGCTGCAGGCGCCAAGGTTGCACTCTCCCGCCATTGGGAACAGGGTGGTGACGGCGCACTCGAATTCGCGGATGCCGTTATAGAAGCATGTGAGGAAGAAACTGAATTCAAGTTCCTCTATGAACTTGACATGCCTGTTCGGGAAAGAATTGAACTGGTTGCAAAGGAAGTGTATGGAGCAGACGGTGTTGATTTCTCCGGCTCGGCCCTGAAGTCACTTGACAGGATTGAAAAGGACCCGGAACTTTCCCAGCTCGGCCTTTGTATGGTGAAAACCCACCTGTCCCTCTCAGATAATCCTGCTCTGAAGGGTTGTCCCAAGGGATGGCGACTGCAGGTCCGTGAAGTACTTACATACAGTGGCGCCGGTTTTATCGTTCCTGTGGCAGGAGCCATAAGCCTTATGCCTGGAACCGGATCCAACCCGGCCTTCAGACGTGTTGACGTTGATACGGAAACAGGAAAAGTAAAAGGTCTGTTCTAACAGTTTCACGTTTGCATAAAATAAGACAAAGAGCACGGTAGGCTATTGCCTCTGTGCTCTTTCTGTTTAATGTATTATTTTTAACATCTTGGTAATCGGTATTATTTAAATTTTTAACAATAAAACAGAGGAGTTATTGAAATGTCACAAGGTTTGGAAACACTGAGTACAATGGAATACCCGGGACGAGTTATCATTATTGGAAAAAGCCCGAATGGTAATGATGTTATCATGTATGCGATAACCGGCAGGAGCCCTTCAAGCCAGGCACGACGGCTTGAAATTGATGATGTAAATAGAAACATTTTTGTTAAACCAACCGATGAAGAAACATTAAAGACAGGACAACCCGAGCTGCTGGTTTATTCGGCAATAATGTATTCGAATGGTGTTGTTGTTGGTAACGGAAAACAGACGGAAGACATACATACCTGTATTGATAAGGAAAAAGTACCGGTTGACGTTTTACTCAACGGCCAGCTTAATTGGGATTATGAGCCGGATGAACCGAATTATACCCCTCGAATCAGCGGCTGTATCACTGATAAAGGCGCGGCATTGAGTGTTACCAAAAGAGCTGAAGACGGTGCTGTTATCAAACATTACTTTGACATACCAATGATCCCGGGAAAGGGTAAAATGATCGCTACCTATACAGGTGTAAATGAAAAACCATTACCGTCATTCGTTGGCGAGCCGATTGATGTAGAAATAACTGCAAACAATGTTGAAGATTGCGTCGAGGCCATGTATGAAGCGTTAAGCCCGGCTGAAGGAGCGCCTGATTTCAGAGTTGTTGCGGCAAGTGCTTATATCGATGCAGAAGGAAACGTTGCAGTAAAAGTCAAAAACAGGCATGACCTGTAAGAAATTACGCCGCAAGGAGACGATAAACAAAACCTTCGACAGGATGGAAGCTTGCTTTCTGTAATGCAGCAGGCGTAATTCATGTAAATAACTCTAACGAACATAAAAAATACAGTGGAATGAACCATGAAAAAAATTGGAATTATTATTTGTGCCAGATACCGGGCTTGTGGAGGTGGTAAATGTTTTCGGGCTTTACGGGAACATGTCGGGGGATTTTCCATTTACCCGAAGGGCGAGGAATTGGAAATAGTCGGCTATTCCTATTGCGGCGGTTGCCCGGGAGGCAATATTGAATATGTACCGGAAGAGATGAAAAGAAACGGCGCAGAGGTAATACATCTTGCTACAGGCCTGGTAGTAGGTTACCCTCCATGTCCCCGACTACGGCATTTCAAAGAATTTATAGAAAATCACTATAACCTGCGTGTGGTGATTGGAACACACCCGATTCCTTTAAAGTATCTTGAAAGCCATCAAAAACTTTCGTTCTGGAATACTATGAATATGGACAAAATTGCCGGGGATCTTATGAAAGAAGACAGGCTGATAATGGAAGCGTATAATTAGTATCTGTTAAATATAGTTGTTTTAGATGTCATTCCCGCATGCTTTTGTCGGGAATCCAGCTTTTTAAGTGTGCGAGGGCATGGATTCCCGCTAAAAGCATGCGGGAATGACGGCCATAAGTCAAGTATTAACAGAAACTAATTAGGTTTCAGTTATTCTATATTAATATTCAAAACCTCAGCAATCTTCTGAGACAAATCCTCAATTCTAAAAGGCTTCTGAATAAATCCCCTGACACCTTTATCCAGTACGCTCTGCGCTTCGCCATTGATACTGTATCCTGATGAAAGCAGCGCTACGATACGCGGATTTATTTTTCTCATGGCAATGAAAACATCTTTACCGCTCATTACCGGCATAACCATATCCAGAATGACAAGGTCAATATCTTTCCATGATTTCCTGTAGAAATCTAATGCTTCCAACCCATTTCGGAACGATGTTATACGGTAACCGACTTTCCGTAGCATCTTTGAAACAGCATCGCATATACTATCTTCATCATCAACGAGGAGTATGTGCACTGTGCCTTTCACGGATTTCACCGTCCCGGCACGACTATCGGCAAGTCGGGTTTCTTCAGTTACAAGAGGGAGGTAGAGTTTGAACGTGGTACCGTGACCGGCCTTGCTGAAAACATCTATACCTCCCCGGTGATTTTTCACCGTGCCGTATACGGCTGCCAGGCCCATGCCCGTGCCTTTACCCTTCTCTTTGGTTGTGAAGAAAGGTTCAAACATACGACGCTGGGTCTCTTTGTCAATCCCGGCGCCGGTGTCGGTAACGCATACTTCAATGTAGCGGCCTTTCTCCAGTTGAAAGTGATTGAGAGTATAGCGTTTCCGATCCAGAAAAACAACCTCTGTCGATAAACTCAATTCCCCGCCCTGCGGCATTGCATCGCGTGCGTTTAACGCCAGATTCAGTATAGCATTCTGCAGTTGCGACGGGTCGCCAAGTGTACTGCATGGATGAGCATTGAGTTGCTGCTTCAGAATGACGTTTTTCTCAATGGTGTGTTTCAACATGGAGACGACTTCGAATACTATTCGATTAATATCCACCGGGGCAGAAAGATATTTTCCTTTCCTGGCAAACGCAAGAAGCTGTGCCGTCAAGTCGGATGCACGCTTGACAAGAATGAGAATATTATCCGCATAATGAGCCAGATCGGGATTATCCCTGAGATCAAGTCTCAGTATATCGGCATAACTCATTATACCGGTAAGCTGATTATTGAAATCATGCGCAATGCCCCCGGCCAACTGGCCTATTGCCTCCATTTTCTCGGATTGCCTGAGACGTTCTTCCATCTGCTTGCGGTCGGTAATATCACGGACATGTTCAGTTATCATTATCACGTTACCCGATTCATCAATTATCGGATAGGCATTGACTTCTTTAATACGGCCGTCTATCAGATTTTTCATTTCCACATGCCGGGGCCGGCCCGTTCTCAGCACATCGAAGACATGGCACGGCTCGCAGGGCTTATCACGATGCATGTATACCGCATAGCATTTGGGCCTCAGGTCCCGTGTTTCTTTTGGCACAGACTCGTGCTCATGCCAGTTGCTGAACAAAACGTTGAAATCTCTATCGAGAACAATCAATAAATCAGGAATGGAATCCAGCAGGTTCCTCAGCAATAATTCCGACTCCTGCAGCGCTTTCTCATCTCTCGCGCGTTTCAGGATGACGGTGAACTCCTCAGAAATATTTGCCAGCCTTCGGACATGGTTTTGATCCAGCAGGCGTTTCGAAGAGAGGTCCAATATACCGAGACAGACACCGGCGGAGACGAGCGGTACGGAAATCACCGATTTAATGCCCAGGACTCTGTGAATCGATGGAATGAGTTTTCGCAACAACGCATTATCCGTACACTCCGCCATTAATGTCCGTATGCTTTCCGTGTCGGTAAAAAGCCGGGGCGTCTTACCCTGCAACACTTTGAAATACAAGCTGTTTTCCGACAATTTAATTTGTACGGAGGGTATGCGCATGCCTATAAGATTTTCAATGGGTTTTGCCACATTTGAATGTATAGAGAAATTCATTATCCGGAGGTATTCACCGTCTTCGCTCATCAGGTACACTGTTGCACCATGGCTGAAGAATATCTTTTTCGTCCGGTTGCAGAGCAACGTAACTATGTGCTCAAAACTGTCGCCGCGATTGCTCGCGATATTCAGTGAGTTGACAAGCGCAAGGTCTTCGGAATCCGATGCGAATTGTGAATATTCTTCAATGCTGCTGCATATCACCTCTTTCGCATCAGCAGGTATGTCTTTCCGCAGCAGCAGTTTCTTCAGGCGGGTACTACGTGGTTTATCATGATTGATACTCATTACTTTATGCCTTCGACAAGATGCCGAATAGAAAGTAAGATACTCTGAAAAATCCTCCCTGAATTCCCCCGGTGATATGTATAACGTAAATTTACATTATGCCCCCCTTCTCCTGTGTCGAAATCCAAAACCGCCAAAAAATCCTCTGCCCCTTTTCACTTGACCGGTTGAATCTTCCGGTTGAGTATCTCCTTCCGTTACCCAGACACAGATATTCGATGCGACTTCTTCTCCCAGTGCAATACTCGAACCTTCACATTCAACGACAAAGGTTGGGTACTTCTGATGCAATTTAACATCCACGCCGGGCCGGAGCTGAAGGCCGTCAATCCTATGCAACTGCCGGTCATCTTTACATTGTACATACGCAACCCGTGCAGTCTGGCCAACCTCAAGTTCTGTCAAGGGGATAACTGCCGTCTTTGCCGTTTTATCGGAACGCTTGCAGCATCCTCCCTCAGGAATCGTCTTTCCGTGAGGACATTCCCTCGGGTGCCCAAGCAGGGTACAGATACTTTCGACCAGTTCAGGATTTATTACATGCTCAAATTCACACGCACCTGATTCATACTCTTCCCCTAACACATCGTTTATAAGCCTTTCAGCTATTCTGTGTGCCCTTACTATTTTACGGGCATTTTCCCTGCCCATCTCTGTAAGAACGACCTTTTTATCTTCATCATGTAACTTGACAAAGCCTAAATCAAATAACTCTTTTAAAACATCCCCATTAAAATTCTCACCCATAGCTTTTTTTAGTTCATCTAAAGAGTCATTTTTATCCTCCTGCATATACCATAACTGCTCCATGTACTCGTCTTTTTCTCTTCTCCTCATACCATTACCCTCCGATAGTAAATAGTAATATCCAATTTAAAATACCAGCCAGTACAAAAGATGAAATATTTATTACTATGGCCATAGCCATCCCCGTTTTTACTCCCATCACTTTGCACATTGCCACTATATTTGCGAAACAGGGAACAAACATGGTTGTTATAACAACAGCAACGATACATTGGATATAATTAAGTGTTCCTGCGTCAACCATATTAAGAAGCAATCCTGCGGCTGCTTCATGTCTAGCAAGAGAAAGGATTAATACGTCCACGATATCCAGAGGCAATCCGAGCCACGTGTCTACAACAGGACGTAATACTATTTTTATAACGTTAAGTATATACAATTTATCAAATGCAAACAGTACAACCGCTGCAATGATAAAAATCGGCAGGGCCTCTTTCAGAAACCAGTAAAGCCGGTAATAGGTCTTCAGAAACAACGCTTTTATATCAGGAATACGTATTGGAGAAAGTTCCTGAATAAAATCGCTCGTTTCTTTTGTCGGTAGCATTTTATTAAGAATAGCACCGGCACATATTTCAACAACAATAAGTGTTCCGTAGGCAATAAGAAAAGCCTTAAATCCAACCCTTCCGAGTATACCCATATCAATAGCGAGCTGAGCAGCGCAGGGAATGGCAAAGGCAATAAGATAAACAGCTATAAATTTCTCTTTACGTGAGGTTAAACTCCTTGTAGTAAGCGTAGCCATGGTCTTGCACCCAAAACCCAGCACAAGCGGCATAATTGAATTTCCAGTCAGTCCTATCTTTTCTAAAATTCTTTTAGTTAACACACACAGGTTCGGAATATAGCCAATGTCTTCAAAAAATCCGAACGCGAGAAAAAATACAGTAAGAATAGGAAGCACGGTGCAGACTGCATTAAACAACCCAAGGGTTAATACACCATAATACCCGACTAAGAAATCATTCCAGAATCCTTCGGGTATATAACTTGATATAAATTCAACTGTAGGATCAACAATATAGCCGCTGAGCATTCCCTCTAAAAAACCTGCAACATGAACAACTAAGAGAAATGTTACGAAAACAAAACCCAGGAGTATGGGAATACCAAAGACAGGATGACGGCATAAATGTGCAAAACCCCGGAGAAATTTATTTTGCTCCTCCTTTTCTTTTTTAACTACCTTTTCATAAATATCATCAACCCATGAATCCCGCGTTTTATTTAAAACCCGCCCAATATCACTGTAATACTCTTTCCTTATTCTATTCATCTTCTCTTTAAAAGATGTTGTTTTCTCATCCTTAATCTCTTTTTTCAACTCACTCAGTATGAAAGGATCATTCTCCAACAACAGTAAAGCTTTTTTTCGTTTAAAGGTGAGGTTTTCAGGAAATTCCGACTCAATCTCAGCAATCATCTTCTCTATCTTATCTTCATATCGAGGGTTACTCTTCGTTGCTTCAGCTTTTCCAATGGCCCTTCTCATCTTTTCCTTAACCTGATCTTGCAAGCTGTGAAGTTCT
>CBDVBE010000252.1:0-9952 GCA_965372145.1 uncultured bacterium
AAAATGAAATTTTAGATTTCAGATTTGTGATTTTAGATTTATTTCCTTTTTTATTGGATGGTGGAAGGTGGTTTATTGGATAGTGGATAGTGGATAATGGATAGTGGATAGTGGATAGTGGTTAAAATCAAAAACTCTTTACCACTAACCAATACCCATCATCAAATATCGTGTTTGCTTTTACTACCAACTAATATCCATCATCTATTATCGTTTTTGCTTTTACTATTAACCATTATCGTTTTTTCTTTTCCCACTAACGACCATCTACTATCGAATTTAAAAGACACTATTGCAGGGACTACATGAGGCAGTATCAGGATCGTAATTCACAAATTAATCTTGACATTTTTTTTCAAAGAAGGCATAATAGAAGTGCATGTGCTCATATAATGTGTGCGTGTGCCATTATGGGAGTGGGGCAACTTTTAGTCGGGCTGCCTGCTCCCCATTTTTATATTCCTTCCCTTATTTTTTTGTTTTTACTAAACTCTTTTTTTCTTGATCCGTTAAAATCCGTTGTATCCGCGTCATCTGTGTTCTATTAAAAAACGCCACGATAAGAACTACTGTTACTCTTTTCAATTCCCCACATTGAACTGTAACATGCCAACGCTCCTTATTGTGACATCCTATATTACTTTATAACGCTTTAATAATTCCTTTTCTCTTATGTATATTCTCCAAGTGCCCAGTAGTCAATGAAATCAATTCAATGAAGTACACTGTAATCAAACTAGAATATCTTCAATTTGAAAATCAAATCTTTTTTAAAATATATTTTTTTACAATGTTCACTATTTTTGTTGGGGAACGAGTTGGGGAACGCTGGAACACCTGATTTTATAATAGATCCCTCTAAAATTACATTTAAATAATACTATTTTTTTTCATGTGTGCTTCGCAATAAATTTTCATATTTCAAGAGAAAAGAAAGAAAAATGGATAATGGATTCTGGATACAGTTGACGCTAATATCAAATATTGCTTTTTATTTTTCTAATATCTAACATCCATTATCCAATATCATTTTTTATCAATTCCCTTATCTTCTCCAAAACAACATCAGCACCTTTCTCAATCGCAGGCATAACTTCAGGGGTGCACGTTTCGCTGAAGCTATGAATATCTTTAACACCGACACCGAGGATTAACAGCGTATCGGGAACTTTTAATTGATATTTTCTGCCATACTCAATGGCGCTGAATATGTCCATAGTATGGACGCCGCTCAAGCGGGCTGAGGAAAATATTCTACTGGAATACCAGGATACTTCACCGGGAGCCAGTGATTTGTCACTAATCGCATCGATTAGTATTAACACATCAAAGCCGGTTACCTGGTCGAGAATATCCCAGCCACCTGCTTCATTCTGTTCAATGTCAATTTCAATGTTTTCAGGGATAGAAATAGACTGGAGTTTTTGTGCCAACAACTCGGAAATCTTTATTCCCACTGAATCATCAGTAAGAATAGAGTTTCCGAGTCCGATTACTATTATTCTCATTATTCGCGTGTTAAAACTTTGATCGGTTCGCCGTCTGTATTAACGATAGTTACCTGCATGGGATAATGTCCCGGCAGGGAATGCGTAGCACAGGAAAAGCAGGGATCATACGCTCTGAATGCCATTTCAATCATATTCAGTATTTCCTCACTGACCTCAGTGCCTTTTTTTATTAACGAAGCTGCTGCTTTTTGAATAGACATTGTTATAGCAGTGTTATTATTCGTAGTGCCTACAATTAAGTTCGCTTTTTGAATAATACCATTATCGTCGGTTACATAATGATGTATCAGGGTACCGCGTTGAGCTTCAACAATCCCGATGCCTTCATGCGGCTTTTCTGTGGGCAGGTTTCTCACGTTCGGATCGGTTATTTCCGGATCGGTAACGAGCTCAAGCGCCCGTTCGCTTGAATACAGCAGCTCAATCAACCGTGCCCAGTGCGTTGCCAGGGTCAGGTCACACGGTTTTTTCCCGACAGCGCTATAGAATTTCTCATACTCCTCCTGGGCAAAAGGTGTAGCCATACCATCAGCGACATTCAACCGTGAAAGCGGTGTTGCGCGATAGGCGCCGCTCTTCTCGCCTTCAGTAAGACCCTGCCATCCGAATTGCTTCAGATAGGGATATTTCAGATATGAATAGGACTCGACATGTTCCTCGATATTGTCAAGATATTCTTCCGGTGAGTATTTGGCGATTTCCTTACCGTTTACATCAACGACTCTGACTTTTCCATCATAAAAATTGACCTTATTATTTTCATCAACCAGGCCCATGTTATGGACTCGCAGTTGATACGCAGGTCCTGTTATGATATCCATATATGCTTTATTATTCAACACGACATCGGCAAAGAGCTGCAGGGAGAATTTACCCAGCTCAACACACTCCCGTGCCATCTTTTCAACATCCTGCCTCTGTTCCTCTGTTAATGGTCTGGAAACTCCTCCCGGAACGTTGTATACAGGATGCGCGCCCTTCCCCCCTACCCGTTTCATTATCTCTTTGCCGTGCTTCCTATAGGTCAGAACCTTCTGTCCGATTTCAAGTCCGACTTTCTCAACAATGCCGAGTATATGTCTTTTCGCTTTATCCGACCCGGGCCCCATAATAAAATCAGGAGCAGAAAGCATATAAAAATGGGCAACATGGCTGTGGATAAATTCGCCCATGAAAAAAAGCTCGCGCAGTTTTTTTGCAACCGACGGTATCTGTACCTTGTATACCGCATCAACAGCTTTGCCGGATGCCATATGGTGGCATGCAGGACACACCCCACAAATTCGAGTTACTATCCGGGGTGCTTCTTCAACAGGCCTGCCTTCAAGAAACTTTTCAAATCCCCGCAGTTCCGGTATAGAAAAGTAGGTGTTTGCAACTTCTCCTTCATCATTCAAAAAGATGGTAATCTTCCCATGTCCTTCAAGGCGAGTGATGGGATCTATAACAATACGTTTCATGATTTACTCCCCTCAAGATAGGATCCAGACATACTGAATCGATAAAAATAACCTGCAAGATCAGGCAAATCTTTGAGAACCCTTTCTATCTCATCCGGCTCTTTTTCGTCAATCAACGATGCCAGTGACGATATCATTTTCGCTCCCTGATCCTGGATACCGGGTGGCAAGCCATAACAGCCACGGCAGGGCATAGCGGATTCTTTAATACACTGCTGTCCGCACCCACCCCGTGTAACCGGGCCGAGACAGATTAATCCCTGATCAAGAAAACAGGTCTTCTCATCTGGTATAACCCTGTCTATTCTCTTAAACTCTTTTATTTTCTTCTCTTCCTTTTTTTCCCGTTCGCACTCATCGCAGAGCGATTTATTTGTGGCACCAATCACCGAGCCTTTCGGTGGAAGCTCCTTGCCGGTGACAACCGCTTCAAGGACCTCCCAGATCCTTTCCGGATTGGGCGGACAGCCGGGTATATAATAATCAACATCAACAACCTGGGAAAGTGAATAGACCCGGTTATAAAAACCGGGTATTTCAACTACGCCCTCTTTCACCTTTGTTTCAGGTGTCGGTACTGTGTTATCAGGATTGACCGTAGATTCTGTCTCCTGGTAGACTCTTTTGAGTAATGCTTCTTTCGTATAAAAGTTTGCCAGCGCCGGAATACCGCCGGTATGGGCGCAACTGCCGAATGCGACCAGCAGTTTCGATTTCGCCCGCAGCAGTTTTGCCAGCTCTTCATTTTCCGAATTCCGTATGGCGCCGTTGAATAATACCAGGTCAAGGAAATTATCTTCCAGTTTTTTAACATCCTCATATTTAAAATCCATGGCAATGGGCCAGATATGAAAATTACAGGCATCGTTGACCTGCAGCACTTTTTCATGGATATCAAGGACTGCAACATCGCATCCCCCGCATGCGGCCGCCCAGTAGATTCCAATATTGAGTTTGCTCATACCGCACTCCTTTGCAAAACATTTTCCTTCCACTGTAACGGGCCGAGATTTTTAATCTGAGCGGTAAACTCATCGGCGATCTTTGCAAAACGGTCACCCTCGGAGGCGGAGATCCATTCAAGCCGTATCCGTTCCGGTTCGATACCAAACTGACCTATCATTTTCTTCAGCATAAGGTAGCGGCGTAGCGCTTTATCATTCCCCTCCTGATAATGGCAGTCACCGGGATGGCACCCGCATATCAGCACCCCATCAGCATTCTCCCTGAACGCTTTGAGAATAAAGGCGGTATCGATACGGCCACTGCACATGACTCTGATAATCCGCACATTCGAGGAGTATTTAATTCGTGATGTACCGGCTAAATCCGCTCCTGTATATGAACACCAATGACATAAAAACGCTAGGATCCTGGGTTCTTCTTTCATCGTGACAATATCCCTTCTATTTCATCGAAAATTTGTTGATCCTTGAAATGTCTTGCCTGGGCCGCTCCATTTGGACAGGCTGCAGCACAGGTACCACATCCTTCACATAACACTTCATTTACCACAGAAATATTCTTTTTTTCATCAAATTCAATTGCAGTATACGGGCAGATAGAAATGCACAGTTTACATCCTGCGCACCTATCGGGATCGATCCATGCAGTAGTACCTTCAATTCCCACCTTCCCTTTTGCAATCAATTTTAAAGCAAGTGATGACGCAGCCTGGGCTGCGGCAACTGTTTCCGGAATGTCCTTCGGACCGCTGCAGCACCCCGCAATAAAAATACCCGCACTGGCCGTTTCAATAGGGGCTAATTTGGGGTGCTTCTCTATGAAAAATCCATCCTTATCGGTTGCCACCTTCACCATACGCGACAACTCTTGTACATCCTTGTTACTTTCGAGGCCGGTACTCAATATCACCATATCAACCGGTACCCGCAGTCTCTGGCCGGTCAGCGTATTTTCACAAATTACAACTAGCTTGTCTTTTTCGTCATCAGTAATTGGAATAGTGGTAACCTGTGCAACTTTTCCCCGGATCAAATGCACATTCTCTTCACGAACCCGGTTATAAAATTCCTCATAGGCCTTACCGGGTGAACGCAGATCAATATAAAATTCAAACACTTCAGCGCCGGTCTTTTCTTTAACAAGATGAGAGAATTTCAACGAATACATGCAGCAGACTTTCGAGCAGTATTCATTATAGTTCTTATCCCTGCTGCCGACACAATGCAATATTGCAACCGATTCCGGTTTATTGCCGTTTTTCAGGGTAATCTCTCCACTGGTCGGGCCTGCCGCATTATTGAGCCGTTCAAATTCCAGGGCAGTGAGTACATTATCATACGTACCATGGCCATAATCCCTTAATACATCAGGTTTACCGAATGTATACCCGGTAGCGGTGATTATAGAACCAACGGCGATTTTCGTTTCAATTTCTTCGTCCTTATAATTAATTGCCTTGGGTTGACAGATTTTTTCACAGAGCCCGCATTTCTCTTTCAGGAGATAGGTACACACCGACGGATCGATCACCGGTTTATTGGGAACTGCCTGCGGGAAAAGGGTATAAATAGCTTTCCTGGTTGTTAACCCTTCATCAAACTCAGAAGGTACCTTAACAGGGCATTTCTCCATGCAATCGCCGCAACCGGTGCAGAGATCATGGTTCACATATTTGGCTCTGGATTTAACCGTCACTTCAAAGTTGCCAATGTAACCAGCTACATCAACGACTTCTGAGCTGGTCATAAGATTAATATTCGGATGGCTTCCGACACTGTTCATCTTCGGTGTCAGAATACAGGCCGCACAATCGAGCGTAGGAAATGTTTTATCAAACTGCGCCATATGGCCGCCAATTGAAGGCTCTCGTTCGATTAAATACACGGTATAGCCGGCATCAGCAATCTGCAATGATGCCTCAATGCCCGCTATCCCGGCACCGATAACCAGTACGTTCGGATCAACGTCAACCTCTCTTGTCTGTATCGGCTCATGGCCCTGTACTCTTTTAATCGCTGCGGTGATTAAAGCGATTGCCTTCTCAGTCGCTTTCTCATGATCAGCGGTCACCCATGCATCCTGCTCCCGGATATTTACAATCTGCAGATAATAAGGATTCAGCTCTGCTGCGAGCAACGCTTTTCGAAATGTTTCCTCATGCAGCAGTGGTGAGCAGGCAGCTACTACTATTCTCTCAAGCTTTTGTTTCTTGATATCATCGAGTATTAACTCCTGACCGGGAGTGGAGCACATAAATTTATAATCGCGGACACGTGCTACCCCATTCAGTTTTTTTGCCGCTTCCACAACAGTATCGATATCAACCACAGAGGAGATATTCACTCCACAGTGACAAACATAAACGCCTACTTTACCTGACTCTGTTGTCCCCATTTATTTCTCCTCTTTTTTCAGAGATAATAACAATAATTCCGATAATGTAATTACAGATATTTTATCTTCTACTTCCAACCCCTTTATGCTTGCTTCCAGCATCTGTACACAGAAAGGACATGCGGTAATAATAGCTTCTGCACCGGTCTCAATCGCTTCCAGTACACGTAAATCGCCAAGCCGCTCACCCTTGACCGTTTCAAGCCAGGCACCGCCGCCACCGCCTCCACAGCAGAAACTGTTCTCCCTGATATTATTCATCTCTACAAATTCGATTCCGGGAATAGCATTGATGACTTCTCTTGGCTCATCATAAATATTATTATACCTTCCCAGATAACAGGGATCGTGGTAGGTTACCTTTTTTTTGACTTCATGTTGTGGTTGAATGACCTTATCTTTAATAAGCTTTGCATAGATTTCAACCAGGTGAAACGAAGCCGGCTTATCCTCATTTTCAAACTCATACCGGTTTTTAAAGGCATTCAGGCAATGCGGCGAAAGGGTAATAATATTGTTCACCTGAAGCTCTTTAAAGGTTTCTTTATTGGTACTCGACAAATTGGCATAGGCATCATTCTCACCGACAGTATAGGCCATATCTCCGCAGCAAACTTCCTTATTGCCGATATACCCGAATTTGAGATTTGCTTTTGATAAAATTTCAACCGTAGCCTTGATATCACTCTGATTCCTCGGATCATAGTCATTGGTGCAGCAGGAAAAAAGAAGGTATTCGGTACCCGCTTCATACACCGGTACTTTGAAATCCTTTGTCCATTCGTCTCTCTTATCCTTCGGCTCCTGCCAGGGGTTACCTTCGTCCCTGAGACTGGCAAGGGTAACATTTAATTCAGGCGGACAGGCGTTCCACATCAACAGGATACTGCGCACCGCCTGGAATATCTGGGGAATATCGATCTGATTGGGACATTTATCCTGGCACAAACGGCAATTGACACATTTCCATGTATCTTCTTCATACCCTTCGAATCCGAGCCGCACCTGTTCTATCATTTTTCTTGGATTGAAATCCTTCAGATTCCCCCAGGGGCACACGGCAGTACAGGTACCGCACTGATAGCACAGCTTAATCTCTTCTCCCCTGGCTTCAGCAACAGCCTGGGCTATTTCCAGCATTGGCGTGGTATATTTCATAAACTCTGAGGCTGTGGGCATTTTTCCTCCTGTGATGAAATTGCGAAGTTGTGTGTGTGAATTTGACTATTATTCTATTAAAAAAGGTACCCCATGGCGATGAGGCATTTATACAGAAAAGGATTACTTCCACAACTGAACAATCCGCTCTTGAATCTTTTCCTTCTCTAGATTCTCTACATCACTGCGTTCAATCTCTTTACCAAATGGAATTAAAGGTCTTCCTAAGGATTACGTTACAATAATCCTGATTAGCGACTTTTTAACGCTTCAGTCAGCACAGGCACGATCTTGAATATATCACCGACAATGCCATAATCACATTTCTTGAAGATGGGGGCCTGCTCATCTTTGTTTATAGCGACGATAACCTTTGAAGTTTTCATACCGGCCAGATGCTGTATAGCCCCGGAAATACCGCAGGCAATATATAAATTGGGGCTCACTGTTTTTCCGGTTTGCCCGACCTGTATACTCTGCGGTGCATAATCCGCGTCAACCGCAGCACGGGAAGCGCCTACCGCGGCACCGAGAACTTCAGCGCATTCAAAAAGCATCTTGAAGTTATCCGCAGAGCCCATTGCCCTGCCGCCGGAAATTATCACTTCCGCTTCAGTCAGGTCCACGCCTTTGCTCGTACTTGCTTTTACCTCTTTTATAACCAGACGCCCTGAATTCTTCACCGGAGCCTTATAGGTAATCAATTCGGCAGCAACTGCGGCCTTTTCAGCAGTAATGGCGTTGGGACGAATACCATAGACGAAATATTCTCCCGTCAATTTTATTTTAGCAAGCGTCTTACCGGAGTAATTGGATTTAACAACTGTTTGATCTGATAAATCGATTGACATGCAATCGATCACACAGGCAGCATTCAATTCTGCAGCAATCCGGGGTAACAGGTCCTTTCCTATTGCACTGGTCAATCCTGTAACAATAGTAATACCAAGATGCTTCACTGTTTCCGCAACTGCCTTTGCATACACTTCCGGGTCATACTCTGCTGTCGGACTCTCCGCTGATATATCGACAACTTTATTAATGCCGTATTCCTGTAATTCATCTTTATAACTCTCCGAATTGCCATCAAGCACCAGCGCATAGAGTTCATTACCCTCACCCCGGACACCGGTTATAACGCCGTAAATGGCCTTTTTTATTGTTTTCTCTTTTGTTTCTATAAAAACAGCTATTTTTTCCATGATTCTTTCTCCAATTATGTCTAAATCATTATTTATGAGTTATGTCATCCCGAGCACTGAATACCACAGTGTGGTATGCTTTCAGTGAGGGATATTTCAAAATTAATCTTAAATGTGGTAGATGGTTCCCTTCGGCTTCGCTCAGGACAGGCTCGCTCACCATGACTTTTATATTTAATTTATCTAACATATCCTAATTGCCTTTTTAATACGGAATATTAATTATCAAATAACCTTAGCTTCTTCACGTAACAGTTTCACCAGATCTTCAGCAAGCTGTTTCGGATCATCTCCCGGTATAATCTTACCTTCAGGCTTTTCGGGGAGATAATTCAACTCAGTGACTTCCATGGTACTCGATGGTGTTTCAAGACCAAGGCTGCTGAGTTCGATCTGGTTAACAGGCTTCTTTGTAGCTTTCATAATATCGGGTAGTTTCGGATAGCGCGGCTCATTCAATCCTCTCATAGCAGCAACAATGCATGGCATTTTCATCTCTATTACCTGCCGCGAGCCACCTTCAATCTCACTTTCGACAACTACGGCATCGTCCTTCTTTTCAAATTCGATTACACTGGAAGCAACCGGAATATCAAGAAGGGCACCCAACCGGTACTGTGTCTGCATCGCTTCACTGTCAACGCTCTGTTTTCCCATAAAAATAATGTCAAATTCTCCCTCTTGCCTAATAACATTTGTCAAAGCGAGAGAAATGACGACTTGATCTACGGCTTCTTCCGTTTTTACCAGAATCCCTCTATCAGCCCCCATTGCCAGCGCAGATCTGATGCTGTTTATTGCATCTCCTTTTCCTACACTCACTATAACTATCTCGCCCCCGGCCTCGCTTTTTAATTTCAGCGCCTCTTCAACCGCATACTCATCATAGGGATTCAGGACATATTTAACGGATTCATCAATACCGTTGGTACCTTTAATAGTAACTTTCGCGGCTGTATCAGGTACATGCTTTACACAAACAATAATACGCATGAATTAATCCTTTCTCCAGAATTTATTTTTCTGCTAAAATAGCTAGATTGATAATATACTAATTTGGACAGTATAATTGCCTGCTATTTGTTATATATTTAACAATATTTACATTATTCTCTATATTATGCAAATATTTTATATTATTTTATAGTTTTCGTAACTATCCACAAGTCAGAATACAGAAATCATTAAATATCAGAAAGATCCTATTTCTTGCCCCATCTTATAATTTTACATATATTTCGTTCATTATATAAAGTATCTT
>CBDVBE010000253.1:0-9919 GCA_965372145.1 uncultured bacterium
AACAGGTATTACATACAGGCCCTTTGGAATACTTGCAAATCCACAGAGGAAGGGTATAATAATCAGGAAAGGGAGTATACGCATGGCAACCTCCTTGAAATAGATTTAACATCTATGTATAATTATCTATATATTAGACATGGTGAAGAGAAAAAAGTTCCATTTTTATTTACATTTCTTACGAAAGAAAATTTATACAATATTATGAATTCCATGGTTCAATTAATTATCTTTTTTCGTAGATCGAAAACGCATTGTTCTGGGTTGCCGGAGGGATTTTGCAATTTATTGCATAACGAGTTACATAAATCCTTAACAGGAGTGCCGCTACATTATGTCATATACCTTAATCGATGAAGACCGTAAGCACTATCATATTTTTCATATTGGTGGTAAATTTGATATTGCCAATGTTCAAGAGATTCAGAAGGCCGTTGAATGTGTCGTAAAGATGGGGCAGAAGGTACTTCTCTTTGAACTAAGCAAGGCAACATTTGTTGACAGCAGCGCGATTGGCCTGCTCGCGAATCTTCATAAAGATCTGATGTCCAAAGGGGGAAAGGTATGCCTTGCCGCGCTTTCTCCTGTGGCTTCCAAAACATTCCATGCCTTCAAAGCTGAGAGGGTGTTTGAAATCTTCAAGAGTATCCAGGATGCGGATGTCGTTCTTGACAGCGGATTAAGTGTTGAAGAACGAGGTTTTTATGCTCTTATAAAACTTCCCAGAAACTTTAATGTAAATACCGTACAGCCTCTTCGTAAAGGAATTGATGAGATAGTAAACAATGGCCATACCCATGTCGTTTTCGATTTTGAGCAAACAGAATTTATTACCAGTATTGGAATCGGAATAATAACAAATCTTCAGAAGAACCTGAGGGGGAAAGACGGTCATGTCTATCTGATTGGTATTCCCCCGGCTATACGGTCATTATTGGAGACCACCAATGTTCTTAAGGTGTTAACTGAATATAGAAGCCTCGAAGAGATAGAGGACAAGCTTATATAATTCTTCCGGTTGTTTCTTCGAAACTGCTCAGTTATATAAGTAAAACCCAATATTTTAATAACTTCATACTCTTAATCCTAATCTTAATCGAAAGAATATAAAATTTGATTATGAGTATGATTAAGATTAGGATTAGTATACAGGCACTTCAACTGATTTGCTTATTAAATGATACCTGAACAGTCACAAAACCTTTGTATTTGTAGAGCACCTAAATAGCTTTGTTTCTTCTAAGTAATTTCTTCGCCAGTACTATGAATAAAGAAGAGAAATTAACATGCTATAGACAGACACTTGAGTCCATACATGTCCTTATTGGTGATGTTGAAGATGAGATTGCCATTATGGCAACGGTGGCCTGTGAACTGCATAATACATTCGAATACTATCACTGGACAGGGTTCTACAGGTGTATAGAGCCGAATGTGTTAACGATAGGCCCGTATCAAGGTAATCATGGATGTTTAATTATCCCGTTTGATAAAGGGATATGCGGTAAAGCTGCCCGAGAAAAGAAAACGCAGCTTATCGATGATGTGAATACTATACCGTATCATATTGCCTGTTCATCTGAAACACGATCGGAAATAGTAGTCCCCATACTTGACAAACAGAAGCAGATCCATTCAGTCCTCGATATTGATTCGCATATACCGGGGGCTTTTGATGAAATCGATCGTGACTATCTGGAAAAACTGGCCCTTTTCCTGCAGGAAAAATTTTCTATTTAGTACAGCTTCCCATAAATTCGTACCCACTTTGTGCAGTTATAATTGTCATCCTTCGACTCCGCTCAGGATGACACCGTAATTTTATGTGGGTACATAATTATGGGAACGTGTACTTAGCTTAAAAACCAAGCTCCTTTTTTGTTTCCATAAAAGCATTAATTGTATAGTCCACATTTTCTCGTGTATGTGCAGCGGACATCTGAGTACGGATACGTGCTTTTCCTTTAGGAACCACCGGATAGAAGAAACCGACAACATACACACCCTTTTCCAGCATCTTTGCGGCAACTTCCTGAGAAAGCTTTGCATCGCCAAGCATGATAGGTACAATCGGATGTTCCCCGGGAATAATATCAAATCCTTCTTCAGTCATTCGTTTGCGGAAATGGACAGTATTTTCCATGAGTTGTTCCCGCAGGTCGGATGAAGTTGATAACAGTTCGATAACTTTTAACGAGGCTGCTACGATTGCCGGTGCAAGGGTGTTGGAAAAAAGATAGGGGCGTGACCGCTGTCTGAGAAAATCGATAATCTCTTTTTTCCCGCTCGTATACCCGCCGCTGGCGCCGCCAAGTGCTTTACCAAGAGTGCCGGTAATTATATCGATGCGTTCAATAACGTTATGGTATTCATGGGTTCCTCTACCATTTTTTCCCATAAAACCGACTGCATGAGAATCATCAACCATGACTAAAGCATTATATTTTTCAGCGAGGTCGCAGATTTTATTCAATCTGGCAATGGTGCCATCCATAGAAAACACCCCGTCTGTTGCGATAAGGCGGAAACGGGCTGATTGTGCTTCCTGCAGTTTAGCCTCAAGATCAGCCATGTCGGATGCTTTGAAACGATACCGCTGAGCTTTACACAGACGCACGCCGTCAATAATACTCGCATGGTTCAATTCATCGCTGATAATGGCATCTTCAGCCGTAAGTATCGTTTCAAACAGGCCGGTATTTGCATCAAAACAGGAGGTATACAGGATAGTGTCATCCATGCCGAGAAACTCGGCAATCCTGAGTTCAAGCTCACGGTGCTGTGCCTGTGTCCCGCAGATAAACCGGACCGAGGAGAGGCCATACCCCCATTTGTCATAACTTTTCTCTGCAGCTGCTATGACCTCAGGATGGTTGGCAAGGCCGAGGTAGTTATTAGCACACATATTCAGGACTTTTTTACCGTCTTGAATAGTGATCTTTGCCTGCTGCGGGCTGGTGATAATACGCTCGTTTTTATACAGGCCGCTTTCCTGTATCTCTTTCAACTGGTCCTGGAGATGGGTTTTCATAGTTGTGAACATAGCGATTTCCTTTTTAAAGGTTATTTTTTTTGATTATCAATTTTTTATACTGCTACTTAATTCCTAGTCCATTCTCTAATCAGAGAAAGAAAATACAGATTAGGAATATAAATTTAAGAAAATTGGGAGAAAATGATTTTTATATAAATTGTATAAATTACCAATACCTGAATTGAGCGATTCTTATTGAATTGTGATAGTATAACCTCACCCCGCGCCTATTAGAGAGGGGAGATTTATTGGTTGTCAAATATGACTGGCATAAAAAATATACCTACTCGATACAATACGAATGATAATAAGTGATATATTCTTCAACCGTTGTAACCCCTCTCTCTGATAGGGCGGGGGTGAGGTTATAAAAAATTAAAACCATCAAAAAGAATCGCTCAATTCAGGTGATATCCTGTTCTGTCAAAAAACACTTGCGTATCAGATTCCATCCTGTTATAGTTAATAGAGAAAGCATTTTCGGTTGTTTTCTGCCTGAGTGCAGGAGGTCATCACATGGCATCCAATGCCAATGGTACAGAGGCTCCTGGCACAGGGAAGTTTGGCAGGTATGTCGTTCACCGGCTTCTTGGTGAAGGCGGCATGGGGAGAGTATACCTTGCTCAAGACCCTGTGTTACAGCGAGACGTTGCGGTCAAAGTCATTATATTAGATACGCAGCTTGATGATATAACCCGCAGGGAGTATCTCAGCAGATTTTCCCTGGAAGCCAGGGCATCGGCAAAACTTCATCACCAGTCTATTGTGTCGGTACATGATGCCGGTGAAGAGGACGGGGTGCCATGGATTGCGTTTGAGTTTGTCGAGGGCGAACGCCTTGACAAACTGCTCAGGCATGAGGGAAAACTACCGGTGAATGAAGCTGTTTCCATCGCCCTTGATATCGGCTCAGCATTACAGCATGCCCATAATAGCGGTATAATCCACCGCGATATAAAACCATCTAATATCCTTATTGATAGAAGCACCGGGATTGCAAAACTGGCTGATTTCGGTATTGTCAAGGCCCCGTGGACGATATTGACCAAGCAGGGTGATGTGGTCGGTTCACCAGGCTATATGTCACCCGAACAGATAAACGGATTCGAGCTGGATGGCCGGACCGACCTGTTTTCACTGGGTGTTGTTTTCTATGAGATGATTGCGGGAAAGCACCCATTTCTCAGGGATACGGTACAGAGCACCTTGATGGCGACCCTCAGTGGAAAACACATGCCCCTGAATGACGTATGCAGCAATGTGCCGCAGGCAGCAGAAACCGCAATCAGTAAATGCCTTATGTCGGATAGAAGTAAAAGGATACAAACGGCTGAAGAGTTTACCGAACTCCTTACATCGCATCCCTCTCTTGCGTCCTACCAGTCCGGTGGCTCCAGAAAGGCCCTGGGCGGCATGGCTCAACGAATAGCCATGGCACTAAAGAATGGTACCTTAAATGGTCATACCAGACGCATGCTGCAATCTCAATTTATGGGTTCTCAAAAGTTCTTTCGGTTTCTTATTGAATTGGTAAACGATTGTGCACAATTGGCAGGGTCCTTTTTAAAACGAATAGTACACCGTGCCCCGTCCACGGCAAAAACACAAATAGGTTCCACTCCGGTAAAAGGGAGAACTGCAGGAAACTTTTTCGGAAAGATTCTCAAGCTACCCATGCTTGTTGTATCCGGATTTCGTATGTTCATGCGTAAGCTGTCTTTGCGCGTGTGGATAATCACGGCTGTCATTGTTGTCAGCATGATCGGTATACTTATCCCGGTGCTGTGGTTTGTCAACTCCAATGTCACTGTTGCGGCCCTGCAGAAAAGTGTCAGGGAAGGTACCCTGGCACAGGCGCTCGATGCCGCGCGGGAACTCAAAAAACGAGGTGTGTCCTGGCTGAATGAAGAACTGCTGGATCGGTGCAGATCGCTTTTAGATCAGGATAATATTGAACTCGCTGCAATGGCCGCACAGAAAATTACTGAGTTGGCACCGGGATTACCGCAGGGCCATGTCCTATACGGACGGGTGGCACTCAAGTGCGGAGAATATGATAATGCACGGAATGCATTTCTGCAGGCTAAAAAGCTGGATAAAGGAAAAGCGGTCCTTCAAAAGAAGCACGTTCAGATACTTGCGGATATCAGCAAGGAACTTATGCGCGGTGAAGCGCCGCCATCGCTTATTCGTATGGGCGTTGTCATTCTATCGTCTGAAGACGAACCGCTCATACGCTCATGGCTGCAGAGTAAACACTACTGGCTACGATGGAACTCGGTTGCACTCATGCACGCAGGTAACAAAAAAGTCGATATGGTAGATATCTATATATACGATCTCAAATATTGTGAGCAGTTAAAAGAGAGAATTAATGCAGTGCATAAACTTGGAGATATAAAAAATCTGAAAGCGGTTTCCGCTTTAATGGAAGCTGCCGGCAAACGGGAGAGCGATCCTAAGGTTGCGCGTGCTGCGAAACTGGTTTTAAAGAAATAATCCTAAAAACAGCAGCCAGAAATACCCAAAGGGCATAACTACCAGTGGAAATGAATTTCCTACTGTCCGTTTAACAGAAATCAGAATACAGAATGATAAAAACCAATTTCTTATTAAGTAAATTTACCTATTTAAAAGTTCACCTAACGGGTGAATGAAAAATAGGGCCATAATATTCTCAAACCCCTTATCCCTTCTGTGTTCTGTGTCCTGCATTCTGACAACTGAATTCTACTGCGACTTTTAGGATAATTTCTATGAATTAAAGGTTACTATCCTATCGCATCAGAACAATTTTACAGCTTTCACTATGATCACCAATCCGTATCCGGCAAAAGTATACGTTGCTTGCCACCGGTTGACAAGAGAAATCCGTGCCGTCCCAAACAACAGAGTGATTTCCGATAACCTGCTTCCCGGAAACAAGTGTCCGTATTCGCTTTCCAGCAGTAGAAAGAATTGCGATTTCAACCTCATCACTTTGTGATAATACATATCTGATTTTTAATCCGGATTTGAACCGGGTTACCCGGTAAAAAAATGATTGTTTCGTGCCAATTATTTCAGGTAGTATAATATCTGTCAGTGAATCGGCTAACTTTTTTGCAGCGTCATATTTGTAGTTACGGCCAGGATCGGTAATATCGTCAGTCAATCCCCAACAGCCATACCTGCAGTAAGAACTGGTGAGCGTGAACTGGGCCGCTATATTGGCACCCAGCTTAAAAAATGCGTCGTCAAGATTATAGGTCCACTCATCTGCCATGCGGGTTGTTCGTTCAGCCAGTATTCTGTTGGCAATATTATCGGTACTGCCGCCGCCATGATCAGGCCCGCCTTCATACGAACTGAAACCGCCCGGCAGTTCCCACTCTGCTGCTTTAGCAACCCACTGTTTACGCCCGGCTTCGTTGGTCCCTCCGGCTTCGTCAATCATCGAGGTTATCTGGTCATGGCAATCATCCAGTATTTTGTCAACGCTTTCTCCTGCTTCTACACCACCGCCGAAGTAGGTCTGGCAGGCAATACCATAGAGGAAATCTTTTGGCTGGCCGACGGTGCTTTGAAGGTACTCGAGCATCGGTACCACCCACCATTTAAGCATTGGCTTGTGGCTGCATAAGAGTACCCGCACCCGTGAGTTCAAAGATCCCTGCCCGAACACCGTCTCGAAAATCTGTGCCAGTTCTACTGTGCGGCGCGCGTGGTTTTCATGTTCACCGATTCCCAGTGCCTGGGCCTGGGCCTGGTTGTACAGGCTCTGCTCGAATCCGGGAGCGGTGTTCCACACCTCGTTACTGCTTTCCACGTAGACATTGAGTTTCGGGTCAAGACTGTCACGTATCAGAGTCGCAAGGTTGGTAATATATTCAGTAGTAGCGGAAACCGGTACATTTATCCAGGGGTCCATACCAACAAGGTTACTCATTTCTATAACATATTCCCATGCTGCACCACCCATTTTACCGATAGTTGCGATTCTGTTTTGTGAAGCATCAGTTTTTAATTTCCGATCCGACCATTCGGTGACGCCAGGATAGTCCGGGTCGCGGCCATTGGTATTGGAGAAACACATATACCGGATGACCGTGAAATTGATACCGGTTAGCGCATCGATGAATGCATCCGTGAATGTCTTTGTGGTAGTAAGCTCATACCCCGGGCGCAGCATACGAAAATCAGTGAATCCTGAACCTGGTGGACTTGCCGGTGTTCGTTTCGTCCCGGTGAAATCAATAAGCATAAATCCATGCCCGGCACCGACCGGCCCCGGGACAACATACTCAAAGGTAGTAATGTTTGATGTCGAATCATACGATGCATTCTGCACGCTTCCGCCGGCAGCGCCTGCTATATTTCCCAGGCCGACAAAGGAACACTTGTAGGTGCCGGAAACGTCAATGCGGTACTCTTCAGGATCATCTATCGATCCTGCCCATTCTGCGACCGGACGGTAATCCAGTACATACCGCGCATCAACTTCAGGCCACCCATGATCATCAACCCGGTCACTGGTCAGTTCGCCCCCGCCGCCGGCTTCGCTCCAGCGATAATTCTCTTTTACTAAATCGACAAATGTTCCGCCACGTTCAGGGAGGCTGATATTGACTCCTAACTGGCCCGCCCTGGTGATGAGCGCTGTAAGCAGGAGAGAAATCATGATCAGTGATAATTTGATTTTCATAATTTTTTCGAAATCCTTTCTATAAATGCATTAACAGCCCTATATATGTAATCTATACAAATGTATAAAGGGAGTGCAAATGAGTTTTGAAGGGGAATTATAATTTTGGGTGATTGATTTCTTTGGCAGAACGCGGCAAATCACCTGATTTCATTCGGGTTAATTTCCCGATTATACAGGATAGGGGAGTATCTGGATGTCGGCAATGCAGCAGTATCGGCGATGATTCAATCCGTACGCGAAATTACTAAAGCCGGAAAGATTATTACTTATTGTTTCCATCCCCACACCGGGCCCGCTTTAGCTCCTTCCCCAACAATATTGAATGCAGAAACTTTATACCAGGTTTTATTAGGACTTGTCATGGTGGCCCCATAATCCTTAAGCGATATCAGCGACGTCTGATGAATTGTGAGAGTATCTATTAAAGTATAGGTACCTAAAGAATCGGTGGTATCAGAGCGATATATATAAAACCCATTATAATTCGCGCCGATTGCAGGCGCATACCAGGTTACATTGATATAATCATTATTATTGGTGGAAGCTTTGAGGGTTCTCACCGTATCGGGTACACTTACGGGCTTGCGAAACCCTCCATTACGCTTTAAACTCATACTCCCCTGGCCGGCAATGTTATTCGCTTTTACCCTGTAGTAATAGATGGTATCCGAAGAAACCGTATCAACATACATCGTATCAGGAGCAGTGGCCGTTGTTATAGAGATATAGTCAATGTCGCTGCTGGAATTCTTGTTCGCACGATACAGCACATAGTCATCAGCTCCCTTTACTTGGTGCCAGATCACCTGAATACTATTTTCCTGGTTCAAGGTGCCATCGGAAGCATAAACGGAGTCGGTCATTTCAGGTTTTAATCGAGATGCACCTTTACTGGGTACGCTGAAAGCGCTTATGCCAACAGAGTTATATGCCTGCGCTTTATAATACACGGTATCTGCTGTCAGGACTGTGTCATAATAGTATGCAGTATCTCCCCGATACCGCTCCGCCTTAATAGTATCCTTGAATGTATATCCGGATAATGAATCGGTAGACTTATACAGAAGATATCCGTCAGTTTGAGTGAAATCAATCAGTGTTACCTGAATATGGCTGGGAGTTCCTACTGCTTTAACTGTTCCGGGTACCGGTATTTTCAGGGAAGTAACAGGAACACCGTAACCGGTTATCCATTCGCTTTCACCGGAAGTGTTGGCACTGTTTACCCGATAGTAAAATGTCGTATCAATAGAGTCGGTAACCGTGAAAGTCGTATCAGTAACGATGTAAGCAAGGTTAAAATCATATTGGTTGTCGGCATAGGGATATAATGAACGATAAAGGCGATATGATAAAGCACCGGGACTTACGTTCCATAAAAGGATAACACTGTCCGGGAAACTTACCGCCTGGAGAGTATCGGTGTAGGGCAGCGGTTTCAACATACCGCCGACGATAGTACTTTTATAGCTTTTCTCATTAGTAAGAGTATCGAACCGGGAAATACGGTAATAGTACCGTGTGTAAATACCAGGTGAAACAGTAGAATCAGTATAATAACAATAGGGTAAAGTAAATGATGGAGTGTCAATTGGTGAGAATGAGAGACTGTCCGTGCTATCGATAGAACGGTATACAATATAGCTTTGATAGCTTACGCCACTTTCCCAGTAAAGTGCAATGGCACTATCAGTAGTTTTTTGAGTATCGATTGCTATCTCGTACGGAATTGTCATGATATATCCGGCGTTGCTGCAATTGCTGTAATCTCCTCTCCCGGCATCGTTATAAGCGGCAATATAATAGCGATAAGTGCTGTCACTCGGCGGTGTGTCCAGGTAAGTTGTATCAGCAGGCGAGGTTAATGAATCAACAAACGTGGTGTCACTGTAAGGGGAATCGCCACGATGGCGGTATAAGAGGTAGCCTTTTGCGCCGAATACAGAAGACCAGATAACTTTGATTTGTGTGCCAAGTGTTCCTGCAGATGCTAATACTCCTGTGGGTGCATCGAGACGGTCTAAATAGGCAGCGACATAATCGCTGAAAGGACTGCTGCCAATAGTAGTGGTATATGAATATTTATAGTAGTGTTCATCAGTGCCGGGTACATTCCTGTCAATAAAATTAAAAGAGTATCCTAAATTTGAGGTAGTATCTCCAATTTTCTGAAAGGGACCGGAGGGCTTCGAAGCACG
>CBDVBE010000254.1:0-9900 GCA_965372145.1 uncultured bacterium
ATGATTGCGGATTGTGGAATGTTGATTGGGTATTGAAAAAATCAAAAATCCAAAATCCAAAATCAAAGATTATTTACAAACTAAAGCAACATCATAACGATTTTTCACAGGAAAAGGCGATTTAGCTTTTGAACGGGGAACCCTGAGCCTGTGAACGGTTACAAATATCTTAACTGTGTGCGTAAAATATTTTAAAAGAAACGCTTTAAATAGTATAAGGAGCGGCTATGGAAGTACTCAGCGATTTCCCAAAACTTCAGTGCCCGTTTATTCGGCAAACATTTAAAGTCAACAGAGACCATTTCAAACAACACGGTCGCGCCTGCCAGTTGCGCCGTCCTGAAGTCTACCTTGTTGTTGACCAGGTAAATCCCGGCTACGAATGGGTTTTCAGTGATCCGGAAACCATTGCCGTGGAAAAACTCAACGGCACGAATATCAAGCTCAAAGTCGAGAATGGACGTCTTGTGTCTCTGCAAAACCGAAAAAACATAATTGATCCCCTGCAGATCATCAAAGGGAAAACGTTTATCGTTGAAGGTATTTTCCGCTCCATTGGCAAAGGATATGTGAAACAGGACGGCGAGCAGGCCGGCGAGTTGATCGGGCCCAGTGTCAACGGCAATCCCTACAAGCTTGATTTCCATGAGTGGTATCCATTTGAAAAGGCAATCGCCGACCTGCGATACAAATCATTCCATGAGCATGACAGGACGTTCGACAACTGGAGCTCGTGGTTTAAAGACTGGCTTTTTTCGCGTTACTATACCAAACTGGCATCAAAAAAAGGGATTGACGATAAAGTTTTTTCCGAGGGAGTAGTTTTTTACAACCTCAAGCGCAAAGCCGGGGACAAGGTGTACATGGCAAAGCTGCGCCGCGATATGTTCCCCTGGTTCTACGATAAAATCGAAATCTTTAACTACGATTCAAAAGGCAGGGATGAGATCGAAAACCAGGAGAAATTCGACTGATGCATATTCTCAATAACCACTGGTAGAAATTATCCTGCTAACGGGAAGATAAGATTTCTCAGGCAAGTATAAATGGATGAGTGTACTTCGAAATGACAGGCCCAGCTTGTATGATAAAGGAAAAAGTGTATAATGAGGAAAGGCAAAGTCGGTTGATGACTTCAATAAATACCAGTGTTTGTTGAGAGGATACCGACTGATAAATAACCTATTCAGTAAATGATATCTGTGCACGCTTCGTGTAATTTGAGAATGAAGAAGGAAACGCTTCTGTGGAAACACGAACGAGCATTCCTCTTCCTTTGCCCGTGGAGGCATAGAGTGAAACGGTCCGGCATGGTTCATGAGCAATAAGTGCCCGTATTAGAAAAAAGGTCTCCCTTTCCATCACAGCGCGTTTTGACTCATGCGAACGGTATTCGATTCTGCAGACACCGTGTTCATCCCGTTTGTATTGCGATAACACGCCATACGGTTTAACTATTTCCCTGATGGAAAACGCATCTTCCTGAAACAGGTCTGCCATACGGTCCTTTGTTTCTTCCGCTTCTTTCCACATGCGTGCACCGCGATACGCTGCTAAAAGCCCCTGCCATGCCCTGAGATTGTTCCGGTTAAAAGAGATTGCTATCTTGTAAAACTTGATCGCCCGTGTGTAATCGCTGCCTGCGGAGGCAGCAGAATCAGTATAGGAATCAGATGATCTCTTCTGAGGAGATGATATCGATTCTTTTGGGCTCTTTGAATCTGACTCCTGCTTTTGCTGCTTACTCTCTTTTAATTCATCGTTAAATGAACTCCGGGACTTTTTAGGTGCCTTCGGCCGGGACTTGCTGCCTCCCTTTTTAGAAACCAGGGGAGCGGTCGAACTGATTTTATAACTCTTATTTTTTCCAATAACAAATAGAATGCCTACTGCCGCACACAGGATACATACTACCAGAATATTTTTCAGAATGGATTTCTTTTTTTCAGGCTTTTTCTCTATGGGCAGCCTTGGTCCTGAGGATGCACTTTGAAAGGTAACCCGCTGCCCGCCTCTCCTTTCCGAGACAGCTTTCGGTTTTTTCCCAGACGCTTTCAGGATATCGGATTTTTTTGTAACATCCTTTTGTGGTGTTTCAGTCTCTTTAATAAAATCAAGCGGATTTTTTGACTCAACGATTTGACACTCAACGCCCAGTTTGGCCATCTGCCTAAGGACATCTTCCAATTCCTTTGCAGAAAGATCCTTCGAATAGACGATTGGAAGATTATCAAGAAGCGATAATGCTTTTTGAAGAGACACAGAAGGATCCGCGGCAAGATGATGCGCCAGGACCTTTTTTATATGCGGTTTGGGTATCTTAAGGATTATCACATCATAATTCATATTTTCATATATACTTCGGGGGCTTAATGGTTTGCAAGTAAATAAATTCCAGCTTATAAGCCACATGTTTCTTGACAACAATGGCGGCACAACTCATTTTAGGGACTCTTTTAAATCTTAGTAATCAACTGATACATAGAAGGATACTGTTTCATGGCAAGTGTTAAGAAACACAGAAAGTCAAAAATCGCAAAACATAAACGTAAAAAACGCAGACGGTTAAACAGACATAAGAAACGCAAGGTATAATTTTCATCGACGTTTTTCTATGAAAAAATTAAAAATGAGCATGAAGCAGTTATAAGATTATTAAAATTATTCAAGAAAACACCTGTGAAGGGGTGGGATTTTATCCCGCCCCTTTTTTATATTCATTGTAACTGTTCAGCTATATAATTAAAACTCAATATTTTTATACTACATACTCATAATCCTAATCGTAATCTATTATCGATGAGTCAGGATTACGATTAAGATTACGATTACGATTACGATATAGTATACAAGTACTTCAACTTATTGCGTTAGTATACATCAACATTTCTTCTGGATTACTACACACCAATGGCACAACTAAAAGGTATTGTAACAAAAATTACGTTTCAGAATGAGGAAAGCGGTTTCACCGTTTTAAGGCTCAAAGAGGAAGAAACGCATGAAATTCATATCTGTGTCGGTATAATGCCGACTATTGACAATGGTGAATCTATCAGCGCGCGCGGTGAGTGGACTAACAACATACGCTACGGTATGCAGTTCACGGTAGAAGCATATGAACTGACCCGTCCAACCACTGTCGAAGGTATTCATATGCTCTTAAGCTCAGGGCTTATTACCGATATTGGTTCAACACGGGCACAGAAAATAATCGATACGTTCGGTATTGACACGCTGGATATCCTCGATAATACACCAACGCGGCTCATGGAAGTGCCGGGTATCGGCAAAAAAAGGCTCCGGAATATTATCGCAGCCTGGCAGAAGCAGGGGTATATAAAAAAACTGATGCTTTTTCTTCAGGAATTCGGTATTACGGTAAATTTTGTGTATAAGATATACAAAGCATACGGCGAAAAAACGCAGGAAATAATTTCTGCGAATCCCTATAGGCTGATCGATGATATCCGGGGTGTCGGATTCAAAAAAGCCGACGCGATAGCTCGAAAGCTCGGCTTTGGTAACGAATCCTACCGGCGCATTAAAGCCGGTATCATTTTCATGCTGCAGGATGCAAGCGCTGATGGACATGTCTATCTGCCGCGGAATGAACTTGTTGACAAAACGGCACCGCTTCTTGACATTGCACATGAACGAATTGTCTATTCACTCGACCATATGGTGCAGGAAAAAATAATCGTATCCGATGAAGACCGGATATACCTGCCGCACTATTTTCACACAGAAACGGCCATCGCTAAAATGCTCAACCGGCGCATTCAGAAAGAGGTATCCCCGCTTCAATCGCATACTGAAGCATCTATTTCAACATGGCTTTCTCACTATAGCAGGAAGACCGGATGGCATGCGGACCCGAAACAGATACAGGCGTTTAAAGCGGCCCTGCAAAACAAATTGCTGCTTTTAACCGGTGGGCCCGGAACAGGTAAAACAACCGCTTTACAGGTAATCGTCTCGTTCTGCCGGGAGCATAACCTGCAGGTCACACTCGCTGCACCAACAGGAAGAGCTGCGCAGCGAATGGGTACCATATCCGGGCTGAACGCACAGACTATCCACCGGCTTCTTGAATTCAACCCGATGAGAAAGGGATCTCCCTTTGCCCGCAATAAGGACAACCCCATTGTTACCGATATCCTGATATGTGATGAGGTCTCCATGATCGATATCTTTCTCATGTATCATCTCCTGCAGGCGTTGCGGCCGGAGGCCAGAGTGATCTTTGTCGGTGATAATAACCAGCTTCCGTCAGTCGGACCCGGCAATGTGCTGGCAGATATGATTGCCGGCGGCCATATTCCGCACGTCACCCTGACGACTATCTTTCGTCAAGCAGCACAAAGCAGAATCGTTACCGCTGCACATGAAATCATTAACAGCACCGTCCCCTCATTTTCAAATACTAAAAGTGACAACTGCTTTTTCATCAAAAAGGACGATCCACAGGAATGCCTGAACACCATTATCGATCTGGTAACGCACCGTATTCCCTCACGATACTCCATCGATCCGGTAAAGGATATCCAGGTTCTCTCTCCCATGCATAGGGGTACTCTCGGTACGCAATCCCTGAACCGGCTATTGCAAAGCGCGTTGAACAGGTCGGAACAGAAAATTATACGCGGGGAAACAACATTCTGCAGCGGTGACAAGGTCATGCAGATTCGAAACAATTATGATAACGGTGTATTCAATGGCGACATTGGATACATTACCGCTGTTGTTGACGGAACCGGCATTGTCGTGGATTTTGGCAGTAAAACAGTTACGTATCAATCAAAGGACCTTGATGAGCTGGAGCACGCATATTGTATAAGTATCCATAAAAGTCAGGGATGTGAATTCAATACCGTTATTATACCTGTCATGACACAGCACTATGTCATGCTGCAGCGGAATCTTATATATACTGCATTAACAAGGGCGAGAAACCTCTGTATATTTGTCGGCATGCAGCGGGCATTGTATATCGGTGTACAGAACGATCAGGCACTTCAGCGTTATTCCCGCCTTGCACAGCGGCTGCAAAGGGAAGAATAATACCTCATCCGCACTATACTCATAAAAATCACTTTTATAGTATCCAGGATACACTATTAGTACTGCTCAAAAACTATATTAAGTTTTATATAAATGCATTTACCTATATGTATCTTTTTATTATTTTATATAGCACTATATAGCAGAATTTAAAAAGAATTAACACGATTTGGCAATGCGTTATTATATTATAGCGTTATAATATGATAATGCGCTAGTGGCTCAGTTGGATAGAGCGTCGGCCTCCGAAGCCGAAGGTCACAGGTTCGAATCCTGTCTGGCGTATTTTGTTTAAGATTATTCTATATTATATTATATAAACAACCAGGGTGTGTAACCTCCCACAAAGGAGGAAGTTATCAAGATCTCAACCAAAACTTCAGGCCTTTTTGAAATTATTGAACCTGTATTGGAAGGTGATGAACTGTTTGATGCCAACATGCTGGAACAGAAGGTATCCTCCCTCATTGAAGGGGGCAAACGTAATTTCGCTATTAATCTGGCGAAAGTTGACTACCTGTATTCCGACTCTATCAACAAGTTCATCAATCTGAATCACAAAGTTCTCAACGTATACGGACGCCTTGCTTTACTGTCACCAAGTGGACAAGTCCAGCAAATCCTTCAGCGTGCGGGAATACAGAATTTTTTAAAAATCTATAGTTCGTTTGAAGAACTGAAGCGTGCCTCAGATGAAATTATCTCACAGACTTCTTCTATCAATGTACAGGACGTGCAGCAATATACCCAGCAACCGGAGAAACCACCTGTCTCGGAATTCGAAGATTTCCGTTCTGAAATCGGAAAGGCAATTGAAGCGACCCCGCATGAAGAGGAAAGTGTTGATAACCTTGCTCAAGCAGATAGTGCATTTACTCCTCAAGAGCAGACATCCGGGCCGGGAGTTGAAGAGATACAGACACCTGATTTTTCTTCAGCGGCTCCACCATTCAATGAAGTTCCGTTCAGTCCGAACTTTTCCCCTGCCGCACCACCACAACAGGATTTTGCACAACCCTCAATGCCTCAGCCACCACCGCTCTCTTCGGATTTTGATTATTCACAAATGCCGTCAATTCCGAGCTTTGATACACCGCCATCTTCACAACCTCAGTTTGCAGCACCGGAATATCCGGAATTTGCTCAACCACCTGGTGCACCTGCTGAATTCGAACAGGCTCAACCACCGGCAGCACCTGCACCGCCGTCACCAGGCATGCAAGAAAGAAAACCACCGAGACCTCAGGAAAGACCATTTGACAGTCTTTCTGAGGAGGATCGATTCGGTGATGAAGAATTCGAAAAGAAAAAGTTCCCCATTGCAGCAGTACTTATTCCACTCATCCTATTACTGATTATCGGTGGCGGAGTCTATTTATTCCTCTTCGGGCCGTTTAAAAGTACACTCGGTCAAAAACCGGTTATGGTTGAAAAAGAGGTTTCTCAGGAGATCCCGCAAATAGCGGTCAAGGAAGAGCCTGAAGAAGAGACAATTATACCGGAAACTGTGGAAGAACCGGAAATTACGCCCAAGCCTGAAAAAAAGGTTGAAAAAGCTCCGGTCAAGAAAAAGGTAACACCGAAACCCAGGCCAAAACCTAAAAAGACAACGCCAAAGAAAACAGTGACTAAACCCGCTGTAACCAGCAAAATTGTTATAACATCAATCCCTCCTTCTGCAATAGTATCTGCTAATGGTAAAACCCTTGGGAAAACCCCCTATACCTGGAATAATCCTTCTGTCTATGGTATGGTTTCTATTTCTGTTGATAAGAGCGGATACAAAACAAAAAAAATGAATGTAGAATTTACCGGCGGCACCGTTAACAAGCATTTTGAATTGGAAAGAAAACCTGTTGAAACGAAACCGAAACCGAAACCTAAACCGAAACCTAAACCGAAACCAACCACAACTACAAAGCCGGCCACAAAGGTTTCCACAACACCAACGCCAAAACCGGTGACAACACTGAGGCCAAAACCAATAACGACTACAACACCCTCTGCCACGTCAGGCGGTCCACCCGCGAGTATATTTATCTCATCACTCCCCCCAATGGCAGATGTGTATATGGATGGAAAGAAAATTGGTAAAACTAATATTGCCGAGTTAAAAATCACTGCTGGAACGCATACCATGAAATTTGTAAAAGGCGCAAAAGAACTCACCAAAACAATGACATTTACAGCAGGCAAAAACCCATCACAACTCATCAGGCTGAAATAATCCAGCATTCTATGACATGCCCCGGAATTTTTTTTCGGGGCATGTTCTTATGACTCATTCTGGAAAGTAGTGCGACTGTCGGAATAACTGAATAGTAATGAAGAAACTGACTAATAATGATTTCCGGATATTGAAGATTACTAAACGACAAGGCTATCGTATCATTCTCTATCTTGCGTTTGCCTCATTTGCTCTCTATTACTGCACGCAACTCGAAATTAAGGATCACGACCATTTTGCTTCTGAAGCCAATCTAAGCCCTATTTCACAGGCAACTATCCTTTATGAACCCTATATCCAGTTCTTTTCCTACATCGTTAAAAAAGGTGATACCTTTGCCGGTATCCTCTCAAAATTCAATATATCAGAAAATGAGGCTGTTCAATATTATACATCACTTAAATCAATTGGTTTTTCTACTCTTTTCCCGGGCGATTCTCTCTGCCTTACCAAAGACGGGAAAAAAAGGGTAAAATCATTCTCCCTGCTGAACAGGTTGAGTTACTGGTATCATCTGTATACCAGTGACAGCACACTTCAGGTCGAAAAGAAGCCGCTCGAAGTGACCACCTACCGGTGCCTGGTTAAAGGAACCCTGGAATCATCACTCTCAGAGGATATGTGGAAATATGGTGTTGGTGACGCACTCGTAATTAAAATGGCTGACATCTTTGCCTGGGATATTAACTTTTTCATGGATCCCCGTAAAGGTGATACATTTGAAGTTCTTTTTGAAAAAAATTACCGTGAAGGCAGGTTCGTTGGCTATGGTTCGATACTTGCAGCTAAATATATAAATGGTGATAAAATATTTTACGCAATAGCCCTGAAAAATTCCCGGGGAAAGCTCAATTACTATGACCTGAACGGTAAATCAGTGCAGAAACAGTTTCTTAAAGCACCACTTCGGTTCAATAGAATATCCTCAGGTTTTTCATACAGTAGAAAACATCCGATTCTTGGTATATACCGCCCCCATCTCGGTATCGATTATGCGGCACCGCGTGGTACACCGGTCTATGCTGCCGCAGACGGGAAAGTGACATTTACAGGAGTTAACGGCAATTATGGCAGGCAGGTTAAACTCTCCCACGGAGCTTCATACCAGACATTCTATGGCCATTTATACACCATTAAACAGGGTATACGACCGGGCGTGCATGTCTCACAGGGGCAGTGTATCGGCACCGTAGGAAAAACAGGTCTTGCAACAGGGTATCATCTTGATTACCGCATGAAGATCGGGTCACGGTTTGTTAATCCTGTCACTATATCCTTACCGTCAAAAGAGGGTGTCCCTGAAGGAGAACGCGCACATTTCAAACACACCAAACAGACCTATCTCTCCATGATGCATATGCGTATGAACCGGCAAGGCTGTATTGTCCTTGACATTATCCGGGCGGATGCCGATAAACCCATTGTTTCCAAAACCACCACGATCGAATCCAACGATGGTAACACCACAAGTTCTTGATAAAATACGGAATGAGATCATTCTCTCCGGAAGGGATACCCGCTACAAACTTGAGGCCTACGGCTTTGTCCTGCACGGTCTTAATTTCTACCATACCAAATCAGGCGAGCGCCGCCACTTTACCGGCCAGGAGTTGGCAAAAGGCCTTATTGAATTCGCACAGAAACAGTTCGGGCCCCTTACACACAGTGTTTTAGAAAACTGGGGCATCAGGAAAACCGATGACCTGGGCAATATTGTCTATAATCTTATCGATATTAAACTTATACGAAAACAGGACAGCGACTCACTTGAAGACTTCTTCAGTGTCTTTGACATAAAGAAATATCTTGATAAGCAAGATCACTACTACATCGATAAGCGCTATGTAAAAAGCATAAAAGGAGCTTGACATTAATTATCTTGTACATATATTTTAAAACTCCATTATTTTTTGAAAATTGTGTGCCGCTTTAGCTCAGTCGGTAGAGCAAGGGACTGAAAATCCCTGTGTCCGCAGTTCAATTCTGCGAGGCGGCACCATCAATATAAAAAGGCTCTGTTGGATTACCCGCGGGGCTTTTTTTTACCAGCGGGGCTTTTTTAGGGGACGGTGGTTTTTTAACAGTTTAATTCCAAACACAACTTTTCCCCTTCATCTAGCATATTTGATACGGAGGAAGATGTAATATTAAAAAATTGAGCAACTTTAACAACAGGTATCTGATATTTTCGGTACGCGAGGTATGAAATTATCTTTCGAGCGTGAGAGTTTTTATTATTTCTGCTTTTTTTAAACATATCCTCTTTATTTACACCTAGCTTCCCACAAACTTCTAAAGCTATTGAATCTAATGAAACACCTTCAATAACCCCTTTTGATAATCTTTTTTTTAGCTGTTCCTGTTGTTTTAACACTTGTTTTACATATTCAGGATTTCCAATGACCCAGCAGGATGTATCATGTTTATTTTCAGATTCATTATTGCCTTTTTTATATGCATTAAGGATTGTTTGTAAATCATCTTTATTTTTAATACCATCCATTAAAAACTGTTCATACTTGACTCTTGAAGTCGAATAATTTCTTCCAAATCGATTAACCCTACAACGACACTTATAGCTTGACATTCATCGTATAATCTACTATTTT
>CBDVBE010000255.1:0-9872 GCA_965372145.1 uncultured bacterium
CTGCATGAGTGCCCATTGGGCTATTAACATGCGTTTAAAGACAGACCTGGTATAAACTGTACTTTTCCGTTCGGTGAAACAGTCATCGGATAGGGAGCATAATGCTCCTTGAGATGGAGATGTAGTTGCAACTGAGGGGTGTATGGAACCTCCATACCAATCAGTTGTATAGCGGAAGCTATATTCATTAATGAATTATTACGTTTCAACGGCAATGGTTACTGATAAGCAAGCGGATAAGGTCGTCGGTAAGCCGTAATGGGGAAAACCCGACTTACAGTTTGACGAGGGGGAGCGAGGAAAATATTTACGGCATGCGTCTATTGAGACACCTATGGAGAAATCCGGAAACTGATTAGGACGAAGCCTGAAGGAATGTTGCACGAGCTTTCTACTCTACTGGTGCATAACCCCATTTTTCACTATCGGGACTTTTAATCCATTTTTGGCGTGAGGTTTATGTGACCTGGAGGGAACAATTCTGCCGCAAAAAACAATAAAAAAAGGATTATCTACTACGGCCTTGTCTAATTTGCAATTTATGATATAATAAGATATGTTATTTAATCACAATGCAAATATGCTATACCCATTTTAACACGGAGGGGAGTGTTGTTATGCCTATAAAAGGAATCATTTTTGATCTTGACGGTGTGATTGTATCAACTGATGTGTATCATTATAAAGGCTGGAAGTTGATGGCTGAAGATGAGGGGATTGAATTTACCTGGGAGGACAACATGCGTCTGCGCGGTGTCAGCAGGATGCAGAGTCTTGAATTCCTTCTCGAAAAAGCTACGCGTACATACTCCGACGAGGAAAAACTTGAGCTGGCGGAGCGGAAAAACGGTTATTATCGCGAGCTTCTGCAGGATATCACCCCGAACGACATACTCCCGGGAGTGATGCCGATTCTTGAAGAGCTTAAAAAGCGCGGTATTAAAATCTCAATAGGCTCTTCCAGCAAAAACTCACCGAAAATCCTAGAATATATCGGATTGGATAACTATTTTGACGCCACCTCAGATGGAAACGATATTAAAAAGGGAAAACCTGATCCGGAAGTGTTCCTAATCGCTGCCGAACGTATGGGGATTCCGCCGGAAGAGTGCCTGGTTGTCGAAGATGCCAAAGCCGGTGTTGAAGCCGGGCTGAACGGTAATATGAAAGTTCTGGGAGTAGGTGCTGCTGAGGATGACGAACGGGCACACCTGCGCGCAAAGGATATGGCTTCTGTGACCGTGGACCAACTGCTTTCTGTATAACTTACCATGTGTTATAATTAAAAGCGTATATTTTACTGTAACGTAATATATACTCACTATATCTAACTATTATAGTGTGAATATATCATAGTGATTTTTCAAAATAAAAATCCTTTAACCTCCCCCAATCAACACATATATTTAGCAAATACTTAAAAACCGTTTTTTTATTAACAGCAGATTATTCATAAAAGAAAGTATGGCATTATGAAACGATTTGTTCTCCCTGTACTCATTCTGGTTATTGCCTTTGGCACTATGAGGCTGATTTCTTCAATGAAGAAAGAACAGAAACACCGAAAGCCGAAGCAATTTATTCGGGCGGTTGCCGCTGATGTTGTATATCCCAAAACACTTAATCCAACGATTAATGCAATGGGACGGGTTCGCAGTCGTGAGGTCGTTGACCTGACTCCGGAAGTCAGTGGAATTGTACAGTCTCAAAATTTTCACTTGCACAAAGGTGACTCGTTCAAAAGAGGCCGGGTTCTTGCGAGGATAGATGCCCGTCAGGCATCCAACAGTTATAAGACAATGATCAGTGACCTGCAGAACGCTCTCGCCTCATTATTACCTGAATTGAAAGGCGATACTCCGCAGGCATTTGATCGATGGAACAGTTTTTTTACTGCGCTTACATTCGACAACCCGTTACCACCACTTCCCGATGTGGAAAATGACAGGGAAAAACTATTTGTATCCCGATTTAATATTTATAAACTTTACTATCTGGCAAGAAACCAGCGCCTGACCCTGTCAAAGTACACTCTGAAAGCCCCCTTTACCGGTACGGTAAGTGCGGCTCACGTGTTTCCCGCCTCAATGGTACGAGCCGGGATAAATATCGCAACGCTGGTAAGAACCGACAACATGGAAATCGAGCTACCGCTTTCCATCAGTGACGCATCTCTCGTGAAATCGGGGATGGCTGCTCTGGTCAGTACCGATGCACTTTCTAAACCTATTACCGGAAAAGTACACCGGATGGGTAAAAACCTTGATGAACGAATGCAGACGATATCCGTTTTCGTGCGGGTGAGCAACGGTGCATATAATGAATTACTTGACGGGTCTTTTGCCACTGTCAGTATTACCGGTTCTCCTATTTCTCATGCTGTTGCTGTTGAACGTAAAGCAATCCATGATAGAAATAAAGTATATCTCATTAATAAAGGCCGCCTTGTGGAAAAAGAGGTTTCTATAGAATATAGTGGTATCGATACAGCCTATGTGACAAGTGGCCTGCAAAAGCTGGACACATTGGTTATTGAAATCCTGCAGGATGCTGTTATTGGTATGGGAATTCAACCGGTCATTAATGGAAAAATAATTGGCAAGCTGAAAGGCAGCGGTCTTCATGACGGACCTCCTGTGAAAAAGAAGGGTAAAGACAATGCTTCTGAAAAATCAGGAAAATAGACACACTTACGTGAATCATCGCAGGAATTGGAGTGTGTATCTGACATGAAAAAAGTAATTACCTATTTCATTCAATATCCCGTATGGGCAAATGTGCTCATGTTCAGTGTTTTACTGACTGGTTATATGGGTATGCGGAATATGACCACATCATTTTTTCCAGAGATAGAAAGTAATATTATTACTATTGATATTACCTACCAGGGAAGTTCCCCCGAGGAAATTGAAGAATCACTCATCCTTAAGATCGAGAACAACCTAAAAGGGATTCCCGGTATTGACCGTACCACCTCAACGTCGAGAGAAAACCATGGGCAGGTACGGGTTGAGGTGCTCGATAATTATGATGCTGATGACGTGTACGACGATGTTAAAAATGGTGTAGACAGAGTGACGCCATATCCCAGCGGTGCAGAGAAACCGATTATCAAAGTTTCGAAATTTCGTGCACGCACTATTACCGTTGCTCTTCATGGCAATGCTGATCTGTGGGCTTTGAAAGAACGGGCAGTGGCATTCCGCGACGATCTTCTTGCAAAGGACGGTATCTCCCAGGTATCCCTTGTCGGCATACCTAACCGTGAAATAGCGGTAACACTATCTGAAGAGAATCTCCGCCGATATAGTTTAAGTTTTGCTGAAGTCGCCAATGCTATTGCATCCGCCAATGTTGACATATCCGGAGGATCGATTAAAACTGCCGATGAGCAGCTGCTGATTCGCTCGTATGGAAGACGTGACTTTGCCCACGAGATTCGATTTGTTGTCATTCGATCAGGCCGGGACGGCACAGCAATAAGGGTTGGCGATGTTGCAGAAGTAAAGGAACAGTGGGAGGATTCCCCGAATGCAACTTATTATAACGGACAACGGGCAATTCTGGTGAGAATCGAAAAGACTCTCGAGGAAGATATCATCGGTATTGCGAACACCGTAAAGGAATATGTGCCGGTGTTTGCAGCAAAACATCCGGAAATATCGTTAACCATTACATCTGATGCATCAGAGAATCTGGTTAAAAGGATTCGATTACTTACCAGGAATGGTATGATCGGTTTTGTGCTGGTGCTTCTGGTACTCGGTTTTTTCCTTAATGTACGAATGTCATTCTGGGTGGCGGTTGGTATCCCGGTCTCATTTGCCGGTATGTTTATCATTGCAAACTTCTGGGGTATTACCATCAACGTTATTTCGCTCATGGGTATGATCATCGTTGTAGGAATCCTCGTTGACGATGCCATTGTCGTTGCAGAAAGCATCTATCAGAAATTTGAACAGGGTATGAGTGCAAAAAAGGCTGCTGTTGCCGGACTGCTTGAAGTCATTGCACCGGTATTTACGGCGGTAGTAACTACTATTCTTGCGTTTATTCCTTTTTTCTTCTTTCTTGGAAGAATGGGAGGTATTATCTATCAACTGGCGCTGGTAGTTATCGGTGCTTTGATTTTTTCCCTTGTTGAATCGTTTTTTATCCTTCCAGCACACCTTGCTCATTCCAAAGGGCTGTCACATGAACGTACTAAAACCAAAATCCGGTCTTGCTTTGAAGCTATGTACCGCTGGTTAACTGATAACGTGTATGGTCCTGCATTAAAATGGTCTCTTGAAAACACAACAACGGTCATCGCGGCTGCAATAGGATTCTGGTTAATTACCCTCGGATTACTGCGGGGTGGAATTGTTGAAATCTCTGCATTTCCATTTATTGACCGTGACAATATAACATTTAATCTAACAATGACAACCGGCACGCGTGAGCATGTCACTGACTCAATTCTACAACAAATAGAGAAAAAAATATGGCAAACAAACGAGCATTTTAAAAATCAACGTCGTGATAAGAGAGATGTTATTGTTTCGATCCGGCGGCAGATCGGCAGCAACCGTCTCGGTGATGCCGGAGGCCATGCCGGTGAACTGAGAATTGATCTTCTTGAAAGCAGTAAACGTAAAATGGAATCATATAAAATTGCCGGCCAGGTACGCAAAATCATCGGTAATATCCCCGGCAGTCAGAAAGTGTCATTCAGCGGCGGCCACTGGGGAAAAGCTGTCACGATTTCCCTTTTAAGCAACGATCTTGATGAATTGGATAAAGCGAAGGAATTACTTAAAACAAAGTTATCCGAATATCCAACACTCAGTGATATCACTGATTCTGATATTGAAGGTTGGCGTGAGATACGGATGCAGTTAAAGCCGGCAGCATCTATGGCAGGGCTGACTATTTCAGATATTGCCGGCCAGGTGCGACAGGGATTTTTCGGTAAGTCGGTACAGCGATTTCAGCGGGGTGAGGATGAAATCAGGGTATGGGTCCGGTATACCGACCTCGACCGTACCTCACTTGGCAAATTAGAAAACATGTATATCCATGCAAAGGATGGCTCAACGTATCCACTTTCAGTCGTTGCCGATTATAAGATTGAACGGGGACGGGTTACGATATCACACCTGGACGGAAGGCGGGAGGTGCGGGTTGAGGCAGACCTGGTTGATCCCGAGCTGTCAGTACAATCAATCCTCAGGGATATTAAGCAAAAGGCAGTACCTGCCGTATTAGCACAAGTAAAGGACGTGTATGTGTCCTATGAAGGACGGGAGCGGCATAATGTCAAGTTTCTGAAATCAGTTAAAACGTCCTTTCCTCCGGCACTGCTTGGCATGGCAATCATACTGGTTCTGGTGTTTCGATCCTATCTTCAGGCGATGATAATATTCTTCATGATCCCCCTTGGATTAGCCGGAGCTGTCTGGGGACACCTGTTCCATGGGTATATGATCACCCGGCTTTCCATGTTTGGATTAATTGCATTAGCCGGTATTGTTATTAACGACAGTATCGTGTTTATTGACCAGATTAACCGTAATCTTAAAAAGGGATTGGCTGTTTCGGATGCAATTTACAAAGCGGGTATATCCCGATTGCGGCCTATTATACTGACCACAATCACTACTGTCGTCGGCATGGCCCCGCTCATCCTTGAAACAAGCAGACAGGCGAAATTCCTTATCCCCATGGCAGTATCGCTCTGTTATGGCCTGATGTTCGGTTCACTGTGCATCCTGTTTGTGGTTCCGGCGCTGGTCAAAACACTAAACGAGGCACGGGTACTCTATGCCCGATTTATTAGCGGATCATCACCTACCGCCGAATCAGTTGAACCGGCAGTATGTGAACTCGATGCAGAAAGGGAAGGAGAATAACTATGCGCTGGTGGCTACTGGTCTTCCTTCCCCTACCACTTTTTGCCGATACCATCTCAATTGCTGATGCCGTGGAAATTGCTCTGGCAAATAATTACAGTATTCGTCTTGCCCGTAATGATGAGCAGAAGGCACAGAACTCGCGTAAGCTTAAATATGGCGCACTGCTCCCAACCGTACGTGCCGATGGTTCCATGACATATACAAACATTGATAACAATGTCGGTTCCGTGACAAGTACCTCTTTTTCCGGCTCAGGCGAGTCACTTATTTATACCGCCGGTGTTGCCGGAAACTGGACACTCTTCGATGGATTACGCATGTTTTATGCTTATAAGCAGGTTGATCAGACTACCCGGTTTACAGAACAGGCAAGCCGTCACCAGATTGAATCGTCTGTTGCTGCTGTAATAACGGCGTTTTACAACCTCCTGGCTTCTGAAGCTATACTCGCTGCTGCAAAGCATCAACTGGAAGTGTCACGATTATTATTTTATCAGTTACAAACCAGGCTTCAACTAGGCGGCATATCCAAACGTGTCCTGCTTCGTCAGCAAGTTGTGGTAAATACAGATTCTGCAGCAGTTTCCGCCCGGAGACTTGAATTGATTCAGGCTCAGCATACTCTCAATGTCACTATGGGCCGTTCACCCGGTGAATATGTTGTCGTTCATTCAGACACCTCTATTGTGCCGCCTGCACATGATGTTTCTTACTGGTTCGATCGTGCAAAAAACCACAATGCGGGTTTGCGCATGGCAGAAATAAGGCAGCATATTGCGGTATCAGAGTACGGCATTGCACGGTCAGCTTTCTGGCCTGTTCTAGCAGCTAATGGTTCATATTCTCGAAGTTTTGGAGACAATGAACAGGGGAGAGCCGTTTTAGGACTTACTCTTAGGTGGCCCTTATTCAATGGATTTAAAACTCTGACGGCGTCACAAAATGCAGTGCTCGATAAAAAAAACGCGCAACTGTCCTTTCAAAAAGAGTACAAAGAGCTTGAAGCGTTAATCTTTGCCTCATGGGAGCGACAACAAAACGCTTTTAATCAAATTATTTTTGAGCGCCAGGCTGTACAGGTGGCACAGCAATCTCTTGATGTCAGTCGTGAACAATTCGCACTGGGTGGAATCTCAGATGTCCAATTACGTGAGGCCCAGCTGTCTCTTACTCAATCCCGGGTTCGTTTACAAAGTGCATTGTTTCTATACAAGGTAACAAAAACCCAGCTTGAGCAGCTTGCAGGCACTCTCCGTATTAAATAGCACCTTGAGGACAACTCATGGTGGAAGTTCACTTCCAATTATTCGTTTTTCCAGGGGCATTCATTTACAGGTAGATGTGCGAAACAACTCATTTATTTTTATAACCCCGAAAGAACCTTTCGGAAAATCCTATAGACAACTCTCTCTCACACAATGTAGAATTACATATAAGAGTGCACTTTAAAAAGTCTGTCTACTGTATTTAAAGTACGTTTCAGTGCAGTAGGGGCACAAAATTTTGTGCCCCTACTGCCATGTTAAATACCGATTTTCCTTGTTGTAAAGTTTTTAGAGTGCACTCATATAACCATTCGTCAGTATCATAAACATGAGTTAAGCTGATGGATTTAAAAAAGCCATTCAGCTTCTACTCAGATTTATCCATCTCTGTGGATAAACAAAATTTTTAATAATTATGGCTACCACTCCTCAGAAATCAAAAAAAATCAAGTCATACACGCCGCTTATTCTCATTTTTTCCTCACGCGAGCGTATCCGTGATATTCTCACGGTGGGTTTATTACAGTGCCACTACCGGATAACTCAGGCGAACAACTCCAATATTGCCAGTTTAAAGGCCAGCCAGTTTGTACCTGACCTGGTTATTGCAGATATTACGGCAAATAATACCAAAGATATTCTCATGGTAAACCGGCTGCAGCATTCCGACCGCACAAAAAACACCCCGCTTCTGGCAGTAGTACCGCGTGCTTTAAAAGAAAAACTCGAACAATTATTAAATGCAAAAGCTGATATAGAAGGTACCGGAGGTAATACCCAGTTCTACCTTATTGAATACCCCTTTAATTTTACCGATCTCCTTAAAAAAATCGGCAATATTCTCAGTCGTTTCGGGAAGCCGTTACCGGAAAAAAGGAGCCTCAGTGAAAGTGACCAGGAAAATATTCAAACAGGAAAACGGCTCTTTGATCCTAATATTAAAACAAGTACAAAAATGCAGGAAATTACCGCTATCCTGCAAAAACAATGGGTGTTTCCCTATACCGTGATTAAAGCGCTCGATATTATTGGCGCGGATAACAGTTGCTGTAATGAACTTGCCAAATGTGTCAAATCGGACCTCTCTGCATCGGCAGCTATTTTAAAAGTGGCAAATACTGTCCATTACGCCAAACGCCAAAAGAGGATTACCGATATCAAAGAAGCTGTGGTGCGGCTTGGTTTTCATCAGACACGCAACCTGCTCTCCTGCTTCGCCCTGATAGACCTCTCATTAGAGACCTATGGCGAATCAGGCTTTACCCGGCTCGAATTCTGGCTGCACTCTCTTGCGGTTGCAACTATCGCTGAAAAATTATGTGAGAACAGTGAATTCAGGCGTCCGGAACTGGCATTTGTCGCCGGTCTGATTCATGACCTTGGAAAAGTCCCCCTCGATAATAATTTCAAGAATGTATTTCCCAAACTCCTTGAAACAACTACTTCACGTATCGAAATGTTTTACATAACGGAAAAATATCTGATGGGTTTCAATCATTCGGAGTTCGGCCATTTTCTGACTAATCAATGGAACTTCCCGTCATCCATTTCACTCGCTATTCTTAATCACCATAATCCGGATAAGATTCTGGGAACAACCCCAGTAGTAGATCGGATCCTGCATGAATCGGTTTTTATTGCGAACCAGATCGCAAAGGCAATGAACCTTGGACATAGTTGTGATGAGATTCTTCGGGAAATACCACCCCTTATGTTGCGTGATTTCAATATCCCGAAAGGACCTACTAATAGTTTTATCACCACTATTATACGAAGTCTCAATCAAATGGCACAGTATCTTAACATTGGCATTAAAAAGTTGACACTCGCAGAGCCCGCCCAAAATGAACCCGAGGGAGACATCCTCTTTGTACACGGCAACCACCCGGAATTTCATCCCCTGGTACTTGCATTACGGCACAACGGGTACAATGTTCATAGTGCAAAAAATATCCCGACCGACCTTGATCAGACAATCCGCGTCATTATCTCAATGCCGGAACAGAGCATACCGCTTGATATTGTCCTTTATGACGATGAGCCAAGCAAGTCAACGGATACAACACCTTTGAAAATATTTATTATGGATGTTGATCCTGCAAATTCTCCGGTGAAAGGCTTTACAGACAGCAACATGATCTTTATAAACCAGGATCATCTTGATATGCGATTTGTTTTACATATCCTCGACAAGTCCTTCGGTAAGGTTATTGTTCCTCGGCAGAAGGATGTTGAGTCGGAGTTATAAGGTATGGATTGTTTTTTTTATAACCGTAGGGGCACAAAATTTTGTGCCCCTACGGTTATTACACACCACAAAAATTATACATACACAAAAAACTACACATACCCCAAAACCGTTTCTTCAGGTTTGTCGGAAGTAAGGTTTTTCGTAATTACAAAACCTCCTACTTTACCACTACTTTCTTGCTGAACGAATGACCGTCCACATCAGAATACCGCACAAAATAAATCCCCGGTGCATAACGCGCCCGGTTCCACGATACACTATGCGTTCCTGGGGATAAAACCCCGTTTACCAGTGTCTCTATTTTACGGCCGCACAGGTTGTATACCGAACAGGTACTATGACCGCTGTGATTAACGCGCAGTAAAATTGCGTGCGGATTGATATGTATCGGTGAATTTTCCGGCTGCTTTTGAACTACCTCTTCTTTCACTTCCACCGAACAATATTTCCAGAAAAAATCAT
>CBDVBE010000256.1:0-9853 GCA_965372145.1 uncultured bacterium
TTTCCCTTTAAGATCAAACAGGGTAAGCTGTCCGGTTTTTATGTGGGGAGCTTCAAGGTACACATGGTTTCCGGCATGTTTAATGAGAATGTCCTTATAATCAGAAACCATATTTTCATCAGTATCCCCGCTGTTGATATTTACCGGAATCAAATCGAAGAATTCACACACTTTTCTAAGATAGGGCCTTTCGCTGATAACATAGAACAAATCTATGATAACCCGATAATTATTTTTTTCATACATGAAGCTTATTTCAAAATTACTATTAAGTGAATCACTCTTTAAAAGAGGTACACATTCTCTTTCTGTAATCCCGGGAGTATACGCATTGGAAATACCGTAATAAGTGGTATCCCGACCTATTTCATCTTTCCGTAATGCAAATAGTTCATTTTCCATGAAGGTGTCCGGCAATCCCTGTGCAGTATCTGTTGCGCACGATACCAAGTTAGCGCTTGCCCTGGTGATACCGATATTTTCCCAGAAAGTGGTACTAACCCATATCGGGTTATTGAACGTTTCGTGAATGCAGATTTCTGAAAAAAGCTGCAGATTCCCGCCCTGTTGAAGATACTTATCCAGAAGCTCACATTCTTTAAGCGAAAGAAAATATTCACCCCAATTACTCGGGTCAATTCTACTATGGAGGAAGAGGAACAGTGCATCCTTTCCCGCAACTGTTTCTTCTGCTAAAGAGTCAATAATTGTGATTGTGCCGCCGAACATCGATTGCAATGAATCAATAAACTCGTAACGGTACTCATTGTAGGGGTCAAAAACCGCGACGGATTTTTCCTGAGGCATTATGGTGTGGATTAAAATAGCCACTATAGGTATCAGCACTTTGCTGTGCATTACATTATACTCCTTATATGGACCTTTACAGATAAATATATTTAAAAAATGAGAATAGTCAAATTATATTGGGCCTTAAGCCCAAAGCTCAGACATCCCTTTTTTGTCTGCAGTGGTCTCTCAGCCATTTGTGCCTCTACCTGCACAACACAAACTTCTTAACAATATTCTCAGTACCAGCCTTCAAATGTATATAATACATTCCAGCTCCAAATTCTGCGTAATCAAACAACGCCAAATGGCTGCCGGCAGGCAGGCCCCCATTAACTATAGTCGAAAGTTTTTTCCCATGAACTTCAAAAACACTCAATTCAGCGTGGCAGGGTTTGAGGAGATTAAAAGATATCCGGTTGTTCTCAATAGTCAGTTGGTTGGGGTGAATGCCCCCGGATATACCGTTGATTATTTTTGTACTTTCATCCTCTAAAAGCGTCCACCCCTGCAACGGCTTTGATACACCTTCTTCATAGACAGCGACAATATTTATATAGTTTACGTTGTCATCGTCTTCACCATGCCACCAACTATCTGTATTTTGAGTCTCTTGAACTAAGTCCCATTCATTTAAATCAATTGGATCAGCAGTGTCGATCGCACCTGCATCAATTGTATAGATCTCATAATGATCAAGTTCATTGTTGTTGGGCAGCGGAGGATCCCACTCTAAATCAGCCATCCCTTTTACACCTGAAGGATTAGTGATATACATCATTCGTATAGCCAGATTCTGGGGAGGATGGCATTTGTCTTTGTCATAATCTTCAGCTATCAGATTGCCCCCGGAAATAGTATTTACACCATACCTGTAAATATATCTCAGGCCATTGAGCTGTTCGATGATGTGTACCTTTGCAAAGGTTCCATCAGATCTTTTTACGACAATCTGGGTGTTCAAAATATCCCTCAGACTCAATTCATCCACAGCGATTTCATCGAATTTAGACGGGACTACGCATATTTCATCAAAAGTGTGATGTACATACTGCCAATCTAAATTCCACTCCCAGTATTTAACCAGATATAGAGCAATTTTAGCATTTTTCAGGGCAGTTATTTCATCATCACCAATTTGAAATGTATTGTCGAGTCCGGTTCCGTCCGATTCAGTTGTGTCGAAACCCTCGCTATACTCCGCGAACAGGTTTCCTATAACCAATAAAACGATTAATACATATTTCACAATCGCCTCCTTTTTTGAAATCTCCCGGTTATTATTAATATATGAAAAAGAGACTGGCATTCTCAGCAAAATAGAGGTTGGAAATGCATTTTCTGTTTTCTGTGAGAAAACAGTTTATTACATCTAATAGCATTAATGTATAGATAAAATTCATTACATGAGTTACATTATTAAGTAAATCACTTCATTTTTACTTTCGAGAAAAAAAAGAGGTAATTATGAATACTAATAATCTACAGTTTTTATGTGTAAGTATACTTTTCCTGATACTGGCTAATTCAAATACTTCCTTTTCTCAAACCTGCAAAGAAGGTCCTCTTGCCCGGCAGTCTTCTGCAAAAGCATTGACACATGAAGGAATAATACCTATTGTCATGGCACATGATACAATGTGTTTTGTAAATGATACGGTAGATCGGGTGCGAGTGCAGGGTATGGTAAATGCTTCAATAATAGAATTAACAGGTATAGTTGGTGATTTACCATTGGCTTATGAGTGCATATTCCCCTACGTAACAGACTCTACTAAAATTTTAATTAAATACAACCCTGCAACACCGGAAACAACAAGGAAACCCATGGTAAATGCTCTTAAAACCGGGCTTACCTATATGAAAAATTTCACTTTCCCTCCAGAAAATATCACTATAGTGGGTGATGAAGGTACCGCAAATACGACCGATACGATTGTAATTGATTCAGCCGGAGCAAATCTCAAATATGTTATCAAAGATCTTTATGTAAACGCTGATTACATCATATATTGCGCGTCTGCCTGGGGTACTGATATCAGTTGCGGTGTAGATATGAATTTGAATTTGATGACGACTTCAATCGAAGGCGTTGATGGCGCCACTATCGAAGATTTGTATCTTTTCTGTTCGGATACGAAATCACCATCCCTATCACTCCTCAACTACCATCCGGTTTTTAATGGGGATAGTGCGAAGGTCTGTCTGTATATGATGGATCTTATATCGTATTCGGGAACGGGTTCGGCAAGTGACCTGCATCCCGGTTATAGAATTTATACAACCACAAACATTACTGTAGGCGATTGGAAGGGAATAAGGTTTCTTAAGGACACAGTCCAAGCCATCACTGACGAGCAGGAACACCAGGCACTTATGGTTTGTACACTGTCCTGCTACCCATACATGGACCTTGGAGTCGTCAATGAAGGTCTGATGTATGAGATACATGCCAGGCCGCCATGGCCGGACATACCGGTTGTTAACGTTATCAGTGTGGAATCTCCCAATGGAGGTGAACAATGGGGAACCGGGAGCACGTACAATATTCGCTGGTGGAGCAGAATAAGCGAGAATGTCAAAATTGAGCTGCTTAAAGGAAATGTTGTCCAAACAACAATTATCAGTTCAACACCCAATGATGGGTCCCATACCTGGAATATACCGCCTGATTTCGCTGCAGGCACTGATTACAGCATACGAGTAACCAGTGTGAGCGATACGGTTACCGATGAGAGCAATGCATATTTTACCATTACTGCGCCGTCAATAACGGTAACCGATCCTGATGACAGTACAATTCTCTATGCAAATTCATCATACACTATCACCTGGAACAGTATTGGTTCATTTGCAAATGTTCGAATTCTTTTTTCTCCGGATAGCGGGTCCAACTGGTACACTATAATTTCAAGTACCGCTAATGACGGAGCATATTCCTGGAAGATTCCAGACTCTCTTTCATCGAAATGTAAGATACAGATAAGCGATGCATTAACCGGTACTCCCGTTGATGAGAGTGATGGAGTATTTACCATTGAACTATTACCGACCATTACAATCAGCTCACCAAATGGAAGTGAAAAACTCATCAGTGGGACTTTACATACTATTACGTGGACACATACCAACGTAGTTGGGGATGTAAAGGTAGAATATACGACGAATAATGGTTCAAACTGGACAATAATTGAGAACAGTACGACAAATGACGGTATACACCCCTGGACAGTTCCAGACGTTGCATCAACAAACTGTTTGATACGTATCAGCGAAGCATCAGATAGTAAACCTGTTGATGAAAGCGATGCTGTGTTTATAATTGAGCCGGCCCAGGCGCTGAAAGTAACGTCTCCCAATGGCGGTGAAACCTTTGAGGCGGGCACCTCCGTTGACATTTACTGGGGTAGCGTTGGTACTGTAGGTGATATAAAGATTTTATTTTCACCGGACAATGGCTCTAATTGGTATACCGCTGTTTCCAGTACAGCTAATGACGGGATACATCCCTGGACAGTTCCGGATTCAATTTCCACAAAGTGTAAGATACAAATAACTGAAGCGTTGGATGGAAATCCTGTTGATGAGAGCGACTCTGTATTTACTATAGTGCCGGGACCTGTTATCACCGTTACCTCACCCAATGGTGATGAGACCTGGTTTGTGGATTCATCATATACTATCTCCTGGGAAATCACGGGGATTGTTGGAAATGTGAAGATAGAATATTCTACCAATGGGGGCGCAGACTGGGCCGAGATAGTAGCCAGTACAATAAATGACAGTTTACACCAATGGACAGTGAAAACAATACCTTCTGCAAATTGTAAGATAAAAGTCAGCGATGCGTCAGATGGATTTCCTTCTGATGAAAGTGATGGTGTTTTTTCAATTGAAAAAAATACCGCAATTAAGGATCAGGTTGAATCAATACCTTTAGGTACTGGTTTCAGCGCATACCCCAATCCTGTTGAGACAGGTCAGGATATTACCTTCTACTTTACTCCAGCGAGTAATGCGAGTACTGCAGAATTGAAGATTTATGACCAGGTCGGCAATGTACTGTTTGAGTCTGATAGAATAAATTTACAAAGTCATAAAAATAATCATCAATCTATTCTGACAACATGGAATTTAAAAAATATTCCGGGAAGAGCTGTGGCAGAAGGGACCTTTTTAGCTATACTGAGTGTTAAAGATTCAGATGGTAAAGCTGATGTTTTAATGACGTTAATTGGAATTAAAGATAATCACTGACCTTTTCGATATGATAATAACCTGTTTAAGGTCTAAAACAGGCAATATTTGGAAGGTAATTGCATATTTAACAATTAGTTGCAGAGGTCCGACCTGGGGTGTTAAAAATTAGCTATCTTTTGATATATTCTTAACTAAAAATTCACATACTTTTTTGTTAAAAATAAGGTCTACTTCCCTTATAAAATGAGGTATAGAAGGTTTTAATATCCTTAATTTTTGTTATGAAAAAGTTTTTAATTGGTCCTTTAATTTTTAACACCCCAGGTCCGACCCCGGATTATTCAGATTATTATTATCAAATAATTCCTGATCTGACGTGTCCGTTTTATACCCGTCCAACTCTAATAGTACAGTATATGTTCCAGGATTAATGGCTGTCTCTACCGAAAATTACATCCACCTTTATTTTCAGGTACTTACAGACTTTGCCACCAGACAGTTCCGATAAGTAATTTGATTAATAAATAATTGTTTTTTATTTCATATTTTCTACGATTTGTGAAATAAATTGTTAAAGGTAATTATTGGGGATTTCATTTTTTAAATGGGTGTTTTGGATGGCGGATATCATTTTTCCATAGGACGGCATGACGGATACTATTTTTCCATAGCACGAGGTATAATTCTCATTACCTATCCAGAGCCGGAACTGCCATTTTTGCATTATCTATATATTTTTACGTGTTACGGAGAGTATATTAATAATCCAAATTCTTAAACAACCTATTATGTTTTAAAATTTCCCCATCTATGAAGGGGGGAGAGAAATGAATGTAATTCGTTATATGTTATTGGGTGGATGTGTCCTTATTCTTTTTAACGTATCAATCGCGACTCAAATTCCTACTTCAAATACAGAAACCTCGGAAAATAATGCCGCTGACCCCGGTGTCCAGAAATCTATAACCGGTACAATTTCAGGTGTTGACCGCGTAAGGGCCACTATCACGGTAAATTCCCAGGGAAAGGATCATCTTATTGGTGTCACGGTCAAGACCGGGATATTTGCAGAAGAACAGAAAATCAGATATATGGATTTAAGAAAAGGTGACGTGGTCACCGTGGAGTATCTCAGAAAGGTGAATAGTAAAATCCATGCAGAACTGATCGTTAATAAAACCTACAAGCCGCCCGTCTTTGAACAGGTGGTGAAGCAGCAGAAAGAAGTTACATCTGAAGCCGCACAGCCGGTAGTGCGGCAACCCGAACCTGATGTTCCAGGTGTCAGGAAAATGATGGTCGGCACTCTTACTACCGTTGACAGCAAAAAGGGCACCATCACGGTTTGTCTCAGGGGAAATGATTATACTATCGGTATTACGGTTGAGACGAAAATCTTTGCCAATGAACGGGCCATCAGTTTAAAAGATTTCAAAAAAGGTGACATCGTTGCAGTAAAATATTTCAAATACCAAAATGGCAACAGATGTGCGATTCATATAAATAACAGAACCCGTGCAATGGAAAAATAGCACGAGGTGTGAAATAAGATTCAGCAAATCTTAACACGTTCGAATTTTTTAAAAATCCGATTGTTTTGTCCTATTGGGCTGCTTATTTGTCTTAAATTTTTCCGGCAAATTGCTTCCAGCGCGAGGGGATTTGTATAGTACCCGAAAAATTAAAATTCTTATCAATTTTCATTGAAGGGGGCAAAAAATAAAAAAGTTTCCGGTTTATTCTATTCTCATATCTGTCTTTTTTTCTCTGTCTTCCCAGGAATACACACCCGGTACTGTGTACGATGGTGCAGTTCCCGTAAAAACCGAATCCGTTGCTCTTGATTCCATTAAGGTTATTGTTGAGGGCGCCACGAGCATAAAGGGTTATGTGATCCCCGATCTCGGCCCCATACCTCGGTACCGGAGATATACGGCTGGTCGGCGGAACCGATACCATTTACATGATGCGATGCGGTAAGCTTGCTCTCTGTTTCCCGCCCATGGACGGCTGCAGTAATCTCGTGATCAAAGAGGTGCTCCTGCCGATTCATGGCCCTAAAGTTGAAGGTAGTGCCGATGATTTTACCGTGGAAATCTATTCCATGCATGCCGACACTACTCCAAATGAGTTGCTATCCTCGACTACCACTGTTTCCGTTTCCGACCTGGAGGACAAGAAATACTATTCTGCTAAAATCGATCAGTGCGATAATGTCGCGGGGATACCCTATCTGGTAATGCTGACCAGGGATTTAACTATTGATGATGAATTCGGCTTTATGGCTACCGATCCCACAGGTGACGGCAAGGGGGAGATGAAAACGCGGCTGTATGTCAACGATGCTATTCCGGGTGTACCAACAGGATGGCAGGCAGCATACAATGTGTACTCCAACCCCTCAAACTTTGATGCGGATGCGGCGGTTATGCTTATTGCCGATATCGCTACCGGCAGTAATAAGAAGATTACATCACAGGGTCTGTCCCTTTACGACAGTTATGTTACATAAATGGTGGAGAATTAATCACTAATTATATCCAGTTTTATGGGGTAACGTCATGTTGATTCAGTTGAATTGTCTTCATTACATATTATTCCTTTTGCATTTGCAACATCCTCTTTTTTTACTAATAACCGGACGCCCCTAGAATACGACAGGGCAGGATGAATACCACCATAATCATCACCGGAAACTGTTGCCTCAATACCACTTTCCTTTAAAAGCCCCTTTGCAAGCTCTGCTTCATATCTGGTAGAATATGTTTCAATTGTGACTAAATCACTATACTCTACAGATGGTTCTGGTGGTAGCTCAGGAATCAAATCAATGTCACACTTTGCACACCTTGAAAAACCTTCACGATACTCGCCTTCACATTCTGGACAAAACATAAACCTCCACCTACTGTACACACAGAAATCCTTTTAGCACAACGGCCCGGTTGAGCGGCTCGTCCGTTCAAACCGGATGGTTGGGACTTACAGTAACTTCATCGTAATTTATATTACTTTAGTAAATCAATAAAATTACGTGGACGAATAATTTGCACGTTCATTACATTCTCTAAATCAAGTAAGTCGTTATCTCCAGTAATGATATAATCTGCTGCAAAGCTAATAGCCGCGTCAATGAACTTATTATCATCAGGGTCTCTACAAAGATCAAACTGTTTTTTTATTTCAACTATATGAGCATTTTGAGCTATTAATAATAACCAGTGGGCCACAAGTTCAGGTTTTGTACCGTTTGTGATTTCTGTCAGAACTCGTTCATATTCATTAATAATTTCAGGAGAAACTGCTAAATTAAAAGAATCATTAATCCAAGAATCTAATATTTTACCTGGAATTCCACCCCAAAATATACCTGAGATAAAAACATTTGTATCAATGACGATGTTCACGACGCACCTTCTTTATTGCCTTGTCTAAATCCGCTTTTTTTATCTTTGCTTTTTTTGCAAATTTTTGACTTTCATCAATAAGTGTTTTAAACACCTCAAGTTTCGGTGTTTCCAAAGGCTTTAATAAGAGGGAACTACCATCGGTCATAACCATTAACTTTGAACCACTTGAAAGCTTCAAGGCTTTTCTAATATTGCTTGGTATTACAACTTGGCCTTTTGATGAAAGGCTTGTCACTTCAGCGTTTAACATAATCAACCTCCAAAGGTAAGAATGTCTTACCTTTATTATACTTTATTTTTAATCATTTTGCAAGTTTATGTTCAAATTTCTGTGCCCAACATCTAAAATCACCTGCTGTAGTGCGGATTAATGAACAATTTTTATTAATAGATAAGAGAATTTTTTATTTGTCATGTGTTTACATTGCATATGATTCTATAGAGCAAAGTAATGTGACATCTATTCATCAAGTATTCAGTAAATAACACAAAAGATACAATATCCTGTGTGGTATGTTCTTTAGGGCATGAAGAGCAACTATAAAAGTGGCTTGTAAAGAGATAATAAAATATGGCTACTCGGGGATATAATTGAGGAGGCAAAAAATGGTCACCTGTCAATTAACCGTCCCAGAATAGAGACTATAATCCCAAAAATGAGACGGTTAAATGTGAAAATATACCCTAGATTTATAAAATTTCACCTTTCGATCAAATGGCATAGAAATTGCAGGTTTCTTAGATTCTTTTATTCTTATTGAAAGAGGGGGTTTTGTAATGGGCACTGGCAGATAGCGCATAATAGAATACCTGCTTTACCACAGACAGATTTCAATCCATGCCTGATTGACTGATTTGAGGAGAAGGCTTGGCGTGGAGAGGGTGAAAGGGATGGTTTGGGTATTTATTGAGAGCGAGAGCGCGAGAAAGGATTAATTTATTAGCTTGGATTACCCTGAAAACGACATGGATGTCGTAAAATTCGCAAATAACATGGATTATATTAAAGCGTACTTGTAAATTCATACACTATTTCATTTAAAATTTTAAACTTACCTGGAGGTTTTAATGCTTAAAAAAATTACACTTCTTTTAGTATTGTTATCATTATCTCTCTATGCTCAAAGTGCAAGACTAGAAAGTTTAAGTAATATTACTCTCTTTTCAGATCCCTCTTTGATCTTAATCACCCCGGTATATATGGTCGATTACCCTAATTTGCTTCAAGCGAGTTTTAACAATAATGCAAATTCAAATGCAACAGAAGTGGTTGGAGTAAAACAAATTAGATACAAGTTGTATATCGGTGGAACGTTTAATAATTTAAACAACCCGAACAGTTTATTTAATTATTATGCAAGTGTAGGATTAGAAAACGGCGCTGATAATTTCCATTTAAATTTAAAGTGGTCGAGTTTTTTAAACAGGGAAAAGATTTTTCATAAGTGGGCTCC
>CBDVBE010000257.1:0-9844 GCA_965372145.1 uncultured bacterium
TCATTGATACAAGTACACTTAACTAAAACGACTGTCGCTAATTCGTAAACTCACGTTAGAAAACATTTTCTGACTTAATGACTTAATATAGTTTATTTCTCTTAATCATTATTTCCAAAGAATTACCTTCCCGGTAGCGGTTTTACCGTCAATATGCAGCTGCATGAAATATATACCACTGGATGGCATTGCAGTTTTTAACCGATACCACCGACTCTTACAGCCGGAAACAGTCTCAATAATCTTACCCCCGGAATTAAAAAGAGACAGCCGGTATTGCTTTTCGAACGGTATAAAAAGCCTTACTGTTGAGCCGTTTTTACGCAGTAGTATACCTTTAAACAGGTTTTTGCATGGTGTGGAGGTGATAATAGCATTAGAGGTATAGGTAATCGTTAATTTAGGCCTGAGGGAATCTGAATCCAGATATTCCGAAGCACAATAACTCCGGTTTTTATTTCCATTAGCAGGATCAGCTTCAATAAGAAAGCCGTAATTGGTTGTACCATGCATAAATAGTTGAACAATATCTGTGACATCGTAATGTTCCCATGATGAGTCAGGTACATAATCAGTTTTAGCGGAGTTTTCTTCGCTGTAATCTCCGCCGGGCAGGGTCCAGGGTACATTTGAGCCGGCATTCATCCACGTTACTGTAGATACATCCCACTCTCTTATAAGACGGTATGCTGTGGTATACTTATTGCCGATGGTACCTGTGGTGAAAAAAAACGAGAGAACAGCTTCTTTAATTTCAGCATCTTCAGAAATATCAGAGGAAAGATCAAATTTGATGACCACCCGGGCCTTAATATTTCCTCAAGTCGGGCAGTCAGCGGTTGAAAGACAACTATCATTCCCGAAATTTTGTGTAAACATGGAAGAATCATCTTCTGATTTATGTATGTAGGAATCAAAACAGCCGTTGTATCCATTAAGACCGTTTTGTAATACTTTTGTTACATCCCATGCCTCAGCATTGTAGATAAAGAAAAACAGAATAAGTACTACTGAATTTATTATCCACATAACATATTTTCCGTTTTAAAATACCAATTAGGATGTATCTTTATTATAGTTGTTTTTTTGCACTATGTTATTAAAATAGCCCAATAAAGAGGTGAATGCTATACTTTAAAACCATTTTTTAAGATGGTGCTAATAAATATATATTAGATTTTATAATGGAAAAGTTCATAAAAGAAACAAAAAGAGGAACCGTTTGAGAAAGTTACTGTTCATCGTATGAATAAAAAGGCATGTTTGATAAGTGTAACGTTATGTATCTCTTTTGTAGCGGCTTCTCTATACTCTCAGGATTATGCCCATGACTCTCTTGCAGTAAGAGCGATACTTGATTCTAATGGCCTGGATGCGGTAACTGTAGAATCGGTGGTTGATTCAATTGACGGCCGGATCTGGAGGCTTAATCTTAATGCAAAAGACCTGACCAGCCTTCCTTCTGAAATAGGAATTCTTACTAATTTAAAATACCTTGAGCTACGGACAAACAAGCTGACCAGCCTTCCTTCTGAAATAGGAACACTCACAAATTTAACAAGTCTTGAGCTTCGGAGCAACAGTCTGGCCGGCATTCCTCCTGAAATAGGAAACCTTACTACATTGACCAGGCTGTATCTTGCTTTTAACGACCTGACCAGCCTTCCCCCTGAAATAGGAAACCTTACAGATTTGAGAGTGCTGTATCTTTTTTTCAACGACCTGACCAGCCTTCCTCCTGAAATAGGAAACCTTACGAAGTTGGCAGAACTTGATCTTGAGGGGAATGCCCTGACCAGCCTTCCTGCTGAAATAGGGAATTGCACGAGTCTCAGTTTTCTCAGTTGCATCGATAACCAACTGACAGCATTGCCTTCTGAGATAGGGAACTTTACCAGTTTGATAACATTATGTCTTTCTTTTAACAACCTGGCCGGCCTTCCCGATTCGATAGTTCACATAACGCCAACCGGTATACTTGACCTCGGTTACAACAAACTGGATACCGGCAATCTATCCGATACGGTTATTGCCTGGCTGGATGAGTATGATCCTGACTGGAGAGGTACCCAGAATGTACCTGTTATTTACCATCCAAAGACACAGAAAAATTTTCTATCAGTGTCGTTGAATACCAGGAATGCCTTATTACTTTACAGCGTACCATATGCAACTTTTGTGAATATACGGATGTATACCGTAAAGGGAAGGTTACTATCAACGCTCGTTGATTCTTATAAAAAAGCCGGAAGCTACACGGTACATTGGGATAGTGATAGATATAGTTCTGGTATGTATTACATTAAAATATTTACAAACAATAATACATATACAAAAAAGGTGTTAATTATTAAATAATCCATCCATGCATTCAATTTTCTTCCAAATCCCGTTTGGGATTAAATATTTATAGAGAAAAGAACCCGACCATATATCACCAATCCCGTCAGGGACGATATATTCCTCTGATTCAATCATCCATTTCTGAAACAATCGTTTCATATTTCGTTCCTAACGGAACTTGGAGGTGGTGCTTGTGGTCATTAATACTATAAATATCCTGTCCCTACGGGACAAAAGGCCTAAATCAACATTCTCGCAAGAACCGTGATAGAAATCTTTTTATTACAGGAAAACATTCTGCATTTCATTGACATGTAATGCTTTACTTTGAAAGAGCACCCGGGTCTATTGTTATTTTCTTAGTACCTTAGAAATAATTTTTTGCCACTTCTTACCCTGAAGGGCACGCGTGGAAGGAAATTATTTCGTTAAGGTACTTATCCAGTTTATCTGGGTTCGGGGAATCAAGTATAAAACAGTCACCAATACAATAATAGCCATACTCAGGAATATATAGGGAACACTAAATAGGTCTCCGACTAAACCAATTAGCGTGGTAAGAAAAAAGCCCCCAAAGATATGTGTGCACAAAAAGGCATCACTGTAATTCTGTTTTTTCCCTTCCGGTGCTAACGATACAAACGCAGATGAAATGGTAGGAAAAAGGAGACCGTGTCCTATTCCATATAGTAATCCGATGATAAAGAGCATCCATAACGCTGAGAGTAAAAATGCCAGAATACAAGCAGCGAGTATGGAAAAAAGACCGGTAACTATTAATGTGTGTTTTGGAAGGTCATCAATAAAATTGACTGTAATAATTCGTATACAAATAGCTATTACGGCAAAACCAGTAAAAAAGTAAAAAATATTAACCTCTTTTAAAGCGTGTCTGGTCAGGTTGGGAATGAATGTAGCAAAAATCCCGAAAGCGCCCCCAAAAATCATAGCTGAAATGACGAAGGGAGTGATACCTCCGGTTTTTAACACGTCTGTGAAATTAAGGTTTTCTTTTGATTTTGCTGTGCTGCCGGCACCCTGATCCGGGATTAAAAAAAGGATGATAATAGTACATATGCAGAAAAACAGTGGAGGAAAAAATATAAAGGATTCAGGTAACGAGTGATAGAATCGTTCACTTATAAACGCTGCTATAGGGTTTGAAGCAAGACCGGAAATGCCAAAAAGAGCGAAAAGTCCAACCCTTTTATTATCAGGAATAATCGCATGGATGATCGCTACATGCGTAGTAAATCCAATAGCAAAATTCACTGAAGCAAGAATCATAAAAACAAGCAGCACAGATAAATTTTGATAAAAGAAGGACATACCGATTAGACAGGCGAAAAATATCAGGTAACCTGTCAAAAGGGGTTTCTTTCTGTTGATATTACCGAGAAACTTTCCCAGAAACAGAACATAGGCAACAAGAGTAAGTGATTTGAAATTCATAAAGAAGCCAATATAGACTTTGGAGGCTCCCAGGTTTTCTAAATAGGCAGGAAGGATTTTCAGGCAGTTGATCCCCAGAAAAAAACTCATATTAAGGAAAAAAACCAGAATAAATGTTTTTGTGTAAGGCTTGTCTTTGAATGTTTTTATCATTTTTAATTACCTGCCATGTAATGGAAAATAATCTTCCCAAAAAGTAGAAACAAAGAAAGTAATTAATATAATCCAATCAGTGTTGTATTAATTAAACATGGGTATGCAGTTGACTCCAGTAACCACACTATATAGTGCTTGTCCGGAAACGTCATTCCCGAATGTTTCTGTCGGGAATCCATGCCTCTATTTGTCCAAAAACACTGGATTCCCGCTAAAAACATGCGGGAATGACGGGAGAAAATACAATATGGAGGACACAATATATAGTAGGTACTGGAGTCAACTGCATACCCATGTAATTAAATAACCTGGTACTAATAAATCGGAAAAGTATCATTTGTAAAGTTTTATCGTCACCATAGTGTGTCATGGCATATTTGTTTTTATGGCTAGATGTCTTTTTTTTATGTATCTTTATACCATACCCCTCCTACTTTATAATGAAGTAATGTGAATAGGATACATTTATCCCCAGTGGAGGATAATATTGAGTAGAAGTGGAAAGGCTTTGTAAACAAAATTTTCCATTTAACTCACTATTATTATCCATTAAAATTGAACACCCTTCTTTCACATTACCAATTATAATTCAATAAGTATATTGAAAATGATATTTTTTTACCCTGATAAACTATCTAAAGTAATTTTTAAATAACAAAATCCATTCACAATTAATTTCCCGGGGAGGGGATTATGCAAATGGGGAGGATTGTTTCAAACAATTTTATTAAGAGTGTAATACGTATCACCGTATTGTTTTTTGGAGTGGTTTCATTTTCCATCAATGCTGCTAATACCATGGCTCCGGGATGGATTTCTCTTGGAGGAGATCCAAGTGAGGGAGCAGTTGTTACGGCCTCTCGCACCAAAGCACCCGGCATGAGTGTCAGCTTTACCCTGTCGGGTTTTTCGTCCTTCAGAGTGGTGCTCAATAACCAAAACTGGCAGAGCATCTCATTTCCTAACGAGTGTGTCACTGATGTTATTGGCGCGCCGGCGCTTCCTTTATTGAGACAATATTTTGCTGTACCCAAAAACGCGACAGTTAAAGTTGAAATAACCGACGTGGCGTTCGAAACATTTGAGAATGTTAAAATCCAACCGTTTCAGCGTCCACCGCTTGAAACTGAAAAACCCGAAGACATCGAGTTTGCCATTGATGAAAAACTGTATAAAACCGACAAGTATTATCCTGAAACGTGGGTGTCAGCTTCAGAATCAGTAATCATGCACGGGGTACGTATGGGTGTCCTGAAAATTAATCCCTTTCGCTATAATCCGGTGACCGGTACACTTCAGGCAGCCTCGAAAATTACCTGTAAAGTTACCTATAGTAATTTTATTTCGGGAACACAAACATTTCCTTCGCATCTGGCAAATACCTTTAAGGCCTTGCTTCTTAACTTTGACTTTATGGAGTACAAGAAGATTCCAAGCAGGTCAAAAAGGAACTCGAGGCAGGCTACCGATTATCTGTTTATTGTCGATCCGGACTTTATGAGCAATGCCAGTCTCCAGAGTCTTGCAGACCTCTACACGGGTCAGGGATACACCGTAGAGATGAAGGATGCCTCTTCACTCAGTGGTTCAAGTGCTATTAAGGATTACATACAGGGTCTTTATGACGAGGGTGAACTTGATTATGTCCTGTTTGTGGGTGATTTGCCGGCAATTCCTCATTACAAGACCCGTCTTGAATCCGATTCCTGGTACACCTGGCTTGATGGTAGCGATAAGGTTGGTGATATCGGACTTGGCCGTTTTCCTGCGACAGATGAAACTGAATTGAATCATATGGTCACAAAAACACTAGATTTTCAAACGGGAGCAGAGATGGGGCCGTGGCGAAACAAATCTGTATTAATCGCTCACAAACAGGATTACCCGGGGAAATATACCGCATGTAAAGAGGATATATACGAACATAATTACACATTGGAAGCTCCTGAAATGGATCGCCTGTATGGCGGAGAAAATGCCACGAATAACCAGGTAACCGACGCTATCAATGAAGGCCGGCTGGTGGTCAATTATCGCGGCCACGGGTCAAGTACCGCCTGGACCGGTTGGTGCGGCAGCTCATATTCTACTAGCCTTGTTACTAAACTTGCTAATGGTAAGAAAACACCTATTGTTTATTGTATGGCATGTACTAACGGAAAGTTAAGCTCCTCAAGTCACTGTCTCGCCGAAGCCTTCTTGTGCCAGGAAGAGGGTGCAGTTTGGGCTCTTGCAGCAACTACGACCAGTTCTACGAGTGTTAACCACCATTATGACCGTGGTTTATATTATGGTGCATGGGATGAAGGAATAGAGGCCGTGGGTGACCTGCGTAATTATGCCGATGCACATGCATTAAAACAAAGTGGTTCTTCCGCCAATTCGAATATTACCATGTACGTATGTTTTGGTGATCCGCTCATTAACATATTAACAATCAGTACAATTAAATATATAGCAACTACCTCACCGGACAGCGGTGCCGAGGTTGAGAGAAATTCAACTTTCAATATCACGTGGGGTGATAATATTGACGGCAATGTAAAAATTGAATTATTTAAAGCCGGCAGTGTTGCTGAAGAACTTGCCGCCTCGACTGAGAGTGACGGCCTTTTTGAGTGGAAAATACCTGAAACTATGGCAACCGGATCAGATTATAAAATTAAAATCACCAGTATAGACAGTTCCGCTCTATTTGCCGAAAGTAATGGTACCTTCTCCATCACCGAGGAATACATCATCTCAACATTTCCTTTTATAGAAGATTTTGAAAAACTGGAAACTGAGATGGTTATTTTACCAAAGAAATGGGTACAGTCCGAAGAAGACGATTTTGACTGGCTGGTGCTGTCCGGTCCCCCTCCGTCAAAGCAATATGAATCAACCTGACCTGACGGCGACCATACGACCGGCTCAGGCAAGTATATCTATATGGAGGCATCAAATCCTAACAATCCAGATAAAAAGGCTTATATATCTACTCCAAAGTTTGGTTTAACTAATACGGCAAAAGCTGAATTGACATTTTACTATCATATGTTCAGTGACTCAAACCATATGGGCGAGTTGGCTCTGGATATCGAAGTTGACGGCAATATGAATAGCGATATCGTTAAACTGACCGAGGATGCGGGTGATGAATGGAAGCAGCAGACCGTGGATTTAACTCCCTATATAGGTGAACGGGTCATTTTTCATTTTCGCGGTGTTACCGGCGAGAGCTGGTGCAGTGACATCTGTATTGACGATTTTAAAATTGATCCCGGAACCCCGATTGCTAATCCACTGGTACAATCACCCGTGTATTTTGATTTAAAGTATAACGGATCACGGATACACTTTCAGGTACCGGATAATGGCAATAACGTTTCACATGTAAGCGTAGAGCTTTTCAACCTGCAGGGGAAAAAGATACGGACACTGGTAAACGGCGATGTTAAAGCCGGATATCACTTTATTTCCCTGGATAAGATTAATCACACTGGAAACAGGATTGCAGTAGGAACATACTTGTGCAGGATGGAAACCAGAGATTTTACAAAAACAATCAAGATATTGTTTAAAAAGTGATAGGGAAAGTATACTCTATCAGAAGTTTCTTATAATTTATCACCCCCAGCATACCCATGTTGGAGGTGATTTTTATTTTTAAAACACTTTCGAGTGCACTTTAAAAAGCCTGTCTACTGTATTTAAAGTACGTTTCAGCGCAGTAGGGGCACAAAATTTTGTGCCCCTACTGCTTTTTTCTCATAATACTTTATTTATAAGTTTACATAATTGTATACTATCAACATGTAACAGACATATAAAAGGTGTTTCGAGGTTTTATCCACAGAGGTGGATAAATCTGAGTAGAAGCTGAAGGTTTTTTCAAATCCTTCAGCTTAACTCATGTTTATCTTGATAACACTTAATTAATGATATACTTTGAACTATGGCCTCATCTATAGTTATAATCGGTACAGTCCCCAGTGTGGATCTTGAGCAGATTACAGTATATGCCGGGGAGCATGATATCGCAGTAGAGGTAAAAGTCTCGGCCGAAGAGGTGGGGGCGTCATTAACCGATGTCGCGCTTGGATATATCTCCTATCTTCCCTGTACACAGGATTCTGTTCTTAATCTCTTTTCCAACCTTCCTATCGGGGCGAGTGAACATTTTCCCTTTTTTCAGAATCTTCAGGACACGGAATATCCGAAATTCCTTAATGAATATCCAATCTCAGGTGTGTTTGAAACACCGATCAATTCAGTTTGTTTGCGGAATATATTCAGTACCATTCTTTTTCATGAAAAGCTTTCTGAACAGTACCGGGGGATAGTAACCGAAGCAATTAAATATCGGAAGCAGAAACACCAGCTTATCAAACTCAGCACAGCTCTTTCAATGCATTATGACCTTGATACACTGCTTGCGCTTATCTTGAGTGAAAGCTGCGATATTATGAATACTGATGCCGGAAGTATTTATATCCGTGAACGTGCCGGGCCGGGGCGTTCTTTTACCAATAAACTTCGATTCAAAGTTTCATTAAATCAATCAATAGATTTTAAAGCACCGGGTGAGTTCAGTATTGATATTGATAAAAACAGAATAGCCGGGTATGTGGCAGCTACGGGAAGGCCGCTTAATATCAGGGATGTGTATGCTCTGGATGATTCTGTACCCTATACCTTTACCAAAGACTTTGATGAGCAGTTTCACTACCGGATGAAATCGATGCTCACCGTACCGCTCAAGAATGTTGAAGGTGAAGTGGTCGGGGTACTTCAGCTCTTGAACAAAAAGAGGGATGCGTCGGTAAAACTAACTTCACCGGAGATAGTTGCGGAAGAGGTAATACCTTTTTCCTATGCTGATGAGGAATTTTTACAATCCATAGGCGCGCTTGCTGCGGTATCCATTGAACGAACACAGCTCTATGAAAATATAGAACAGATTTTTGAGGGATTCCTGAGTTCATCAATTGCAGCGATAGATGAACGGGACCGGGTGACATCAGGGCATTCCCGTCGTGTTATGGGCTACGCTATGGCATTCGTTGAAGCGATCAATAAGACCTCTGATGGTGTGTTTGCCGAGGTCAGTTTTTCAGAAAGCCAGCGAAGGCAGTTTAAGTTTGCAGCACTGCTTCATGACATTGGAAAAATAGGGGTACCTGAGGCATTGCTTAATAAAGAAAGCCGTCTTTCTTCAGGGAATTTCACGGCGATAGTTTCCCGTTTTGAAATAATTCGGTTTCAATTAGTTGCCGGCAATGCAAAGTATCCATTACCGTGGGACACTCTTGAGGAGCTTGAAATAGACCGTTCATTTTTAGAGAAGGTGAATAAATCGGGTTTTCTCAGTGATGACGATTTCCAGCACCTTAATGAGTTAAGAAATAAGGTATACTGGAATTCATACGGCGAAGAACTTCCTTTCCTGAGTGAAGAAGAGTGGGAATCACTTTCAGTACGCAAAGGCAATCTGACTCCAAAAGAACGGGAAATTATCAATTCTCACTCCATTTCTTCGCAGCGGATATTGTCAAAGATACCCTGGACTCCTGAACTGGAAAGGATACCGTTAATCGCAGCGCATCATCATGAAAAGCTTGATGGAACAGGATACCCGGATGGTTTATACAATCAAGATATGCGTCTTGAAGATAAGATATTAACGGTAGTTGATATATACGATGCGATTATCGCACAGGACAGGCCATATAAACCTGCAATGCCCCCTTCAAAGGCAATTGAAATCCTCAAGGCAGAAGCCCGCATAGGACATGTTGATGATGCTGTCGTGAATTTTTTCGTTGAGAAAGAGATTTATAAGATATTTTTGTAGCTGTTCACGGCTTGAAATTGCGAAGTCCTGAGCTTGTCGAAGGGGAAATTGGAAATT
>CBDVBE010000258.1:0-9806 GCA_965372145.1 uncultured bacterium
TATTCAGACAAAGATTTGCACGTCCTGTGCTTTAAAGAAAGAATTGCGGGGGCTGGGATTCAGAAACTGGTGCTAAACAGCCACCAACAGCGCAAGGAACGCCATAACCGCATAGCTGTAAGCATTTGGCATTATAGGTGGTTACAGCGTCCATTGTGCGAACCGAATGAGGCCCTGTTGCGAAGGTTAATACTTTCAACGGGGTTTCATTTTTAACGAGTGGTCGTTTTGTTTCTTAACCTATTATATGGAAAAACTATATCCGCTCAAAAATGCGGCAAGATTCTTAATAAAAATCTCCCGGTAATTATCCAGCCGGACTTTTCGGCGATAGTATAATTGCATTCCTCCATAATGGAAAAATTTCAATAATACAGTTGGCCGAATTCTTATTGATGATTGGTTTTGAAACATGCTGCGGTATATTAATTTAGTAGAATAGATTTCCGGTCCGGATGAGATTATCATGAAAATCCTTTATGTAACCGACCTGCACGGCTGTCCATGGAAATATAACCTTCTTTACGAGACTGCACAGGAGTATGGAGCTGAAGTGGTTGTCAACGGCGGTGACATGCTGCCGAAGGATGGGGACATGTTAACCGTTCAAAGCAACTTTATTGACTTCTATCTCGAAACTCACTTCGCCCGATTCAATGATGCCGGAATACACTATCTCTGCTGCCTCGGCAATGATGACCTTGGTATCCTTGACGAACACTTTGATACGGTCTGTAAAAAATATTCTTTTGTAAACAATGTTTCCCAGAGTAAAGTGGAAATTGGCGATTATGAATTCATAGGAATGAACTGGGTGGTCGATTACCCTTTTCGACTCAAAGACAGGTGCCGGATGGATACAAAAGATTATACATTTCAAGAGCAATTCGGCACAGGATTGATTTCGACATTGAATGGCTGGCGGGAAGTTTCAGACTGGTTTTCGCATGCCGGAAATCTCCCGACCATAGCGGAAGAACTGGATAAACTGATTCGGCCGGTAAACATGGCTCAAAGTATATATATTATCCATATGCCTCCGGCCTATCTCGGATTGGACAGATGTGCCAACGGTCTTGAGGTGGGATCAACGGCTGTCTATAATTTTCTTAAAAAGATGCAGCCAAAGATCTCACTCCACGGTCACATTCATGAATCGCCTGAAATCAGCGGTAAATGGCAGGCCGTACTTGGCAGAACGATATGTATTCAACCCGGGCAGCAAAAGGATTTTACCTGTGTTATCATTAACCTTGAAACAATGCAATTTGAAAGGTATGCAAATTGATGTGATAAAATTGTAGTAACCGTTCACAGGTTCAGGGTTCTCCGTTTAAAGGTTAAAACGCCTTTTTCTGTAAAAAAAAGGTTGTGATGATGCTTGGATTTGTAAACTTTCATGACAAAAACGCTTTAAACCTTGAACTTTGAACCTTTAAACCCGTGAACGGTTACAAATTGTATACTATGCATTAGATGAGGATTATATGAAACTTAAGAAAGAGCTCAATTTACTCGACGTCTTTTGCATAGCAACCGGCGCCATGATAAGCTCCGGGCTGTTCATTCTGCCGGGACTGGCGCATGCCCTGGCAGGCCCTGCCGTTGTTTTTTCATATTTCTTCGCCGGCATTCTGGCTATGACAGGGATGCTGAGTCAGGCTGAACTGGTTTCGGCAATGCCAAAGGCGGGAGGTACCTATTTTTATGTGACAAGAAGCATGGGACCCGCAGTGGGTACTATAGACGGATTGATTACATGGTTTTCATTATCCTTAAAAAGTGCATTCGCACTGGTAGGTATGGCGGCATTTATTAAACTTTTAATAACCGTTGACATACGTATAATTTCAGTGATTTTATGTCTCATTTTTGTTATTATCAATATCATCGGCATCAAAGAGGCAAGCAGAATTCAGGTTGTTTTGGTATTCGGGCTTCTTTTTATCTTACTTTTTTACATTGCTCGGGGAGCATCAGCTATCAATATCCATAATTTTGAGCCGTTTGCTCCTAAAGGTTTTTCCTCAGTATTCTCCACGGCGGGATTTGTGTTTATCTCATTTGGAGGATTATTAAAGGTAGCTGCCATTGCAGAAGAGGTGAAAAATCCGGCAAAAACCGTACCCCTGGGAATGATACTTTCTCTCCTTATTGTCAGCATTTTTTATACCCTGGTAGTTTTTATAACATCGGGTGTTCTTGGCGCCGAGGAACTTGACCATTCGCTTACTCCCATCTCTGACGGAGCATTTGTTTTTATGGGAAAGAAGGGAATGATTCTCATGAGTATTGCCGCGATTCTTGCGTTTGTCTCAACTGCTAATGCCGGAATAATGGCGGCATCGCGATATCCCATGGCTCTCGCAAAAGATTCTCTGATTCCGGGAGTTTTCAGTGAAACCAACAAACGATTTAAAACGCCGCATTTTTCCATTTTACTTACAGGAGTTTTCATAATTATTGCCCTGTTTTTAAAGTTGGATATCCTTGTCAAGGTAGCATCAACGGTTCTCATTCTAACATTTATATTCTCCTGTCTGTCAGTTATAATTATGAGGGAGAGCGGGTTGCAGAATTATGATCCCAAATTCAGGTCACCGCTGTATCCCTGGGTGCAAATTGTCGGGATAGTTGGTTTTGCTTTTTTAGTAGTTGAAATGGGCCTTGAAGCACTTACTGCATTTTCGATTCTTATTGTTGGCGGCCTTTTCACCTACTGGTTTTATGGCAGAATCAGAACGAACAGAGAGTATGCGTTGCTTCATCTTGTACAAAGAATCACCGCAAAGGAATTGACGACCCGGTTCATGGAAACCGAGCTCAAGGAAATAATCAGAGAACGTGATGAAATTTCTTTAGACCGATTTGATCGGATGATCCAGAAGTCCATTATTCTTGATATTGATAAAGAAATGGAACTAAAGGATTTCTTTCAGTTTGTAGCCGAAACAATGGCTTCCCGCCTGGAGATAGACGAATCCGATCTGTTCCGCGATCTGCTTGCAAGAGAAAAGGAAAGCAGCACAGTAATCGGGCCTGGCCTGGCAATACCGCATATCGTTATTCCGGGTGAAAAACACTTTGATATCCTTCTTGTCAGAAACCGGTCGGGAATTAAATTTTCGGACACTGCACCTGATATTCATACAGTTTTCGTTTTGGCGGGAACGAAAGATGAACGTAATTTCCATTTACGTGCATTGTCCGCAATAGCCCAGATTTGCCAGGACAAGAATTTCCATAAGAAGTGGATGGCTGCTGAATCAGAAGAGGGTCTACGTGATGTGGTATTACTCGGGAAAAGGATGCGAAGAAGCCATAAGCCGTGAGAAATAGACCACAACACAATCTAAGGAATAGTTATTAAAAAAAATGTCCTGTAAATAAATATTATCAGCAACTTTTATTTTATAGGTGTATTATATTGAAGTTCGGAATTTTTATTAATTTAATAAAAAAAGTTTAGGAGGAGGAGAAGAAGAAAATGGATACAAGTTCCAAAATCATGTACACCAAAACCGATGAAGCACCATTTCTTGCTACACAATCATTTCTACCAATAATAAGGGCTTTTACCAGCCCTGCCGGTATTGAAATCGAATTAAACGATATCTCTCTTGCCGGACGGGTACTTGCCAATTTCCCTGACTATCTTAATGAAGATCAAAAAACTCCCGATGCCCTTACTGAACTTGGTGAATTAGCTAAAACACCTGAAGCAAATATTATTAAACTGCCAAATATCAGCGCCTCAATTCCTCAACTGAAAGCTGCCATAGCAGAACTTCAATCAAAAGGGTATACTATTCCTGGTTTTCCGGAGGAACCAAAAACAGAAAAGGAAGTTGAAATTAAAACCAGATATGCAAAGGTTCTTGGTAGTGCCGTTAACCCGGTTCTAAGAGAAGGTAACTCCGACAGACGTGTAGCGGGCGCGGTAAAAGAATATGCAAAAAACAATCCTCATCCAATGGGTGAATGGACAAGCGATTCACAATGCCATGTTGCACATATGGATGACAAAGATTTCTTCTCAAGTGAGAAATCCGCTGTAATGGATAAGGCAACAGATGTTAAAATTGAATTTATTTCCAAAGACGGCGCGGTTGCTGAGCTGAAAAAAGCTTTTCCTCTTCTTGAGGGTGAAGTTATTGATGCTACAGTTATGAATCGCAAAGCACTCAGCGCTTTTTATGAAAAAGAGATGAAGGACGCCAAAGAAAAAAATCTTCTATTATCCCTTCATCTTAAAGCCACAATGATGAAAGTATCAGACCCAATCCTGTTCGGTCACGCTGTTGCTGTTTATTTCAAAGATGTTTTTGAAAAACATGCTGCTTCTTTTAAAAATCTCGGTATATATCCTACTCATGGTCTCGGTGATGTATACGCTAAAATTCAGGAACTCCCGGAAGATCAAAGAAAAGAGATAGAAGCTGATATTGAAGCCTGTTATGAAAAAGGTCCGCGCCTGGCCATGGTAAATTCAGACAAAGGAATAACTAATTTACATGTACCAAGTGATATCATCATTGACGCTTCAATGCCTGCCATGATTCGTTTGGGTGGAAAAATGTGGGGGCCTGATGGAAAATTGTATGACACAAAAGCGATGATCCCTGATCGCTGTTACGCCGGAATTTATCAGGAGACTATTCAGTTCTGTAAAGATAATGGCGCCTTTGATGTTACCACCATGGGTAATGTATCAAATGTCGGCTTAATGGCTAAAAAGGCTGAAGAGTATGGTTCTCACGATAAAACATTTGAAATTCCCGGTGATGGAACAATTCGTGTAGTTGATGCCTCTTCCGGTGATACCGTGATTGAACACACCGTTGAAGAAGGTGATGTCTGGAGAATGTGTCAGACCAAAGATGTTGCTATCAGAGACTGGGTAAAACTTGCAGTCACCAGAGTAAAAGCAACCGGTAATCCTGCTGTCTTCTGGTTAACTGAAGAAAGAGCTCATGATGCAAAATTGATTGAAAAAGTTAACGAATACCTGCCTGAACATGATACAACCGGTCTTGAAATTAAAATTATGGCCCCGCAAGACGCCTGTCGTTATTCGCTGGAACGCTGTAAAAACGGTCAGGATACTATTTCTGTTACCGGTAATGTGCTCAGGGATTATTTAACTGACCTTTTCCCAATACTTGAACTTGGAACCAGTGCTAAAATGTTGTCAATTGTACCACTTCTTGCCGGCGGCGGGCTTTTTGAAACTGGTGCCGGTGGTTCTGCACCAAAACACGTTCAGCAGTTTGTTGAAGAGGGGCATTTAAGGTGGGATTCATTGGGAGAATTTTTAGCTCTCGCAGTATCTATTGAAGATTTAGGGTTGAAAACTAATAATGATATAGCACTCGTTGTCGCAAAAGCACTCAATACAGCCAATGGAAAATTCCTCAGGAATGCCAAATCGCCATCCAGAGTAGTGCATGAAATTGACAACAGGGGTAGTCAGTTTTATCTGACCATGTATTGGGCCGAAGCATTAGCCGCTCAAACAAAAGATGCAAAACTTCAGGCAAAATTTGCTCCCGTTGCCAGGGCCCTTGCAGAAAATGAAACAAAAATTTCGGAAGAACTGATTAGTGCTCAAGGTAAACCTGTGGATTTAGGTGGATACTATTTTCCTGATATGGAAAAAGTATCAAAAGCAATGCGCCCAAGTGAAGCATTTAATACTATTATTGATTCCTTGTAATCAATATTAAATAGTCATATTTTTTATCATTCTATCTTTAGAGGTAATTGCAAAAGTCACCGCAATAGATTCCTCCCGATTTGCAGGACGGGAATCCGGCAATCTATACTTTTGCTATTACCTCTGGTTGCGGGAGACGTTGGAGAAACAGAAGTAAGGTCACGGGATAGCCAGACAAATACGAAATAGTTATCATATAATTTCATTATAACAATCAAAGCACTTCTATACAGCCAGAACATTTTCCAGATCCTTCCGAGTCCACGGGCACACATTGATACAAATCCCGCAGATAGTTGAAGGTATTGATTCTTTCCGGGAAAGCTCTTTACACTTTTTTCTGCACAATGAGGCGTCATATAATTCTTCACGGGCCATACCGGCCTGCCAGTTATTGCCGGCAATTGCATCTGCCGGGCACTGTCGAACACACTCTTCACAGGCACCGCAGTATGATTTGTTGATCGGCATACCGCAGGTCAGTTCTGCATCGGTCAAAACTGTTGCGAACCGTATAGCTGCGCCGAATTGCTTCGTTATTAAGAGGGCCGATTTTCCGATCCAGCCCATTCCGGCCCGGCTTGCCACGGTTTTATGTTGAAAAGGCGCTGATATTGTTTGCGGATCGAAATCTTCGGTAGTCGGATCAATGCCGTGACAGGTAAATCCACTCTCTGCGAGAACTGTTGCTGCCGCTTTACATAGCTTTGTAAGAAGTGAGTTAACCCGAAGGTATTCGTTATAATAGTTTGTTGTGGGACCGTTTTCTATTTCATTAATAATTCCCGGATTTAGTGCTACTGCAATGGAAATTGCGTATGGAAAATCTTTGCGCACAAGTGAAGGAAGTTCTGTTATATCAGCAAAACCGACGATGCTTGCACCGTTTTGTTGAAGTATTGATGAGATTTTTTCGGAGAGGCTTTCCATTATATAATACCAATTGGGAGTAGTGGATTAATGGGTGAAAAAGATGTAAAGGCCATCACTCCAGAACGTTTAATGATAAAATACTTTCGGGTGTCATGCCAAAATCGCAGAGCCCTTTGTACTACTTCACAAAATAAAATCTTCCCTTTATTACACCTTTTGTGGGGGTAAGCGTGTAGTAATACATCCCGGCAGAGACAGGAGTGCCATGATTATCCTCGCCGTTCCAATAAATTGAAGAGGTATGGCCGGGTGTTGCTATTCTTTTGACTATCTTTCCGGTACTGGTATAAATAGACAGCAATGCGGTTTCGGAAGTATTCAAAGAAGTAAAGGTAAACGTTACACGCGACAATAACGGCTGAACCACACATCGGCACAACAATGTCTCCATTTTTCCGGGATTGATATCATTACAATCAGTACCGGTATATTCCCCAAAAAAGGTGTACGGATCTGCTACACCGATATAGGGATAATTTTCCGACCGGCCTGCCTGGTCTTCGGCGTGGAGATAATAGGCAATGGCAACGTCTTTATACTGTGTCGGAATAACAGCGCTGAAAGTATCTCCTGCAACCTTTTCAAACGGCACAGATTGAAAGGTGTTTTGATTGTCAATGTCATAAAAAACAACAACCGAATCGTCAATAAGCGCATTTCCGCTATAGGGTTTTATTATCGCTTCAATTAATAAGCCGTCTCCGCTGTCAGTCACGGTATCATGCAACGGCACATGGTAAACGTAGAGCATGCCCATATCCGGGATACCTTTTGCCCTGCAATGAAGCGCATCATAGGTTTTCCAGGGGTGAGCCGAATTGGTAAAGCCAAGGACTTCATACCCGGGCATTGTTTCCTGATAACTCTCTATTGCATCATCATCGTACTGGGAGCCGGTTTTCGGGACAAGCACTTTATTGTTGAGAATTAGCGAGTTGGTATAGGGCTCACCGTTTGGCGTATAAACTCTGGAAATCCTGTATGGTGTACCGAATGCCGATATCTGTTTCCTGTAATAATCCACCACCCCTTCCACATCATCGTAATCCTGATTATTCTGCGGTACTTCGCGTATCATAATTTTATCAACAGCAAGGAATTTGGACCAGCAGTCAATATGGTCAAGATTGACATCATTCGCATTGGGATCATCCAATACATGATACTTGGTAATCCCGAGATATTCTTCAAAATAATCATACACCTGCTGCTCCGAATAGTCGGGATTGTCCCGCCAGATACGATGTGACGATGCTGCAATGCCGCGCCCGTCTGTCATATAATTCCCTCCGGCAGTACTTACCGGCATGTAGTACATGTCAACATCAAGAAAATCATCGATATACCCGTTCACCTCGTTATCCAGCGGCCACCAGGTACAGTTGTATTTAAAATCGATGATAGTAATGTCCTCGTTCCCATTCACAATCCACCACGGACCGTAATCGCGCGTCCAGTATTCATCGGAGGGACAGTTGATAAAAGTAACACTGTCCATATTCACCCCGCCGCCGGTAAAGGTATTCTCCGCACTCTGCTGCTGGCTGCTGCTGACAACGCAGTACACCCTGATATCCTCGGCCATCTCTTTTATCAGTGTCGTGGGAATACCAAGCGGGTACCGTATTAATACTCCCTCCATGGGTTCAAATTCTGCGATGTTTCGGATTGGCGTCGGTGGTGGTGCTGATTGAATAGTATGAGAAATTGATGTATTTGTGTTAGCCTCAATGCGAAGCAGTTCAGATCGAGTGATTTGACTGTTTGTATAGGAAAACAAAAATATGAGACATAGTATGCAGAAACGGACCATCTTCCTCCCCCAAGATGTTATTACAGATACAATGTGGTAATGGTGTACCTCTATACAATAAAATAGACACTATTTAGGGAATTTGCTTGAGGATATTTTTCCGTCGGGAATTCATTAAGGAAATGTGTTTATAAAAACCAGACGGTTTTAATCGTCCTCGTCCTTCCTCCTCCTCCTCCTCGACTCTTTTCTTCTTTTCGAGGACGATTTTATAGTATAACAGATGGCTGCTCAGTATGCATGCTGTCAGGGTAATAGAATGCCTGTATTTATTCTACCCTCCCCCACACCTCAAAAACAGGATAATCCTCATCACCCAACCCGAGCTCTTTCACCGGCAGCACACCCTTTTGTGTCCATAGATCGTTATTGACAAATTCAACGGTAAAAGGAACTTTAACATTGACATAACTGGGATTGAGAAAAATTTTGATATGTTCAGTGTAGGTATTTTCTTCGAGAGTATAGGTCCCGCCGCCGCCGAAAAAATTCTTTGCAGCTTCACACAGCTCTTCATCAGTACCGCCCCGGGTAAACTTCGGCCGGTTCGGAGCCTGTTCCACAAATGCAAAATGAGATTGGGTAATGATTTTCATCATCTGCCAGTCATCGGGAGACAGGGAATCAATCGAGCCGTCGGGTTTCAACGGTTTGGTAGAAACAAGCTGCCAGACGCCTTCCAAAGAGTTCTTTTCCTCTTTGTTGCATTCTATACATGCAACCGTACATAGAAGAAACCACGGTACCAGCCTCATTATCTTCTCCTCAGAAAAGAGTTGCTATCGGACGAGGAAAGCTGCTGCGACGAACAGTGCACACACAAGCACACTTACCCCCCACAACCGCGTTACAATTTTATAGGTCCGTGCAGACCCGGGATCGATATCCTTCATCTCCTCCGAATCAAACGGGTCTTCTTTATCCATTCCATCCCTCATGCTCATCTGTTTCCTTTTTAAATTATACCTGATTATCAGTGCCCAGAAGAACAACATGGAGCTGAGAAGGAAACTTATAGCTGCCAGCAGAATACATAGGTTGATCATGATCATGATATGTCTCTAATTAAGGTTACAATTGTGTTTCGAACAATTGCCGGTATTGCTGTTAACGACAACCCGGCAACCAATCAATATAAATGTATAGGTAAGAAAAATACTACTATCGCTGAAAACATACTATCCTTTCTGAAGAAATCCCGAAAACAGGTGAAAAGACATGTTAACCGTCTTAACGATTTCATAACAGTATGTTGAGCGGGAGGACATGATAGTGGCCTATCCGCTCTTACATAATGTTATACACTGCGAGTATAACAAACAATGGAAATCAATTTCCTATTGT
>CBDVBE010000259.1:0-9780 GCA_965372145.1 uncultured bacterium
GCATTCGAAAAGATGAGATTGCTTCGCTACGCTCGCAATGACACTAAGAATGTTAAACCACCTGAGTAGTTACGAAAAATTTAAAAATAACTGATTATGAAAAAGTATTCTGTCTTTGCTCTATATCTGTTCTTTGGAGAGGCATGTGTCCGCCTTTGTGGATTCTATGCGAATGCATATCTCGGACGTACGCTTGGACCGGCAGGATATGGGCTCATTATAATCGGCACATCACTATTATCCTACTCACTTTTGATAAGTGACGCCGGATTGAGAATACGGGGAATTTTAGAAACAGCCAAACCTGAGGGAAAGCGCATTTTCGCCTTTTCAGATATAATAAGTGTTAAAATATTTCATGCCTTTCTCTCTTTTATTGTACTCTACGCACTCACTTTCATCCTCTATAATAAAACTGATGAACACTCTGTCAGAACTATATGTATCTACTACTTGCTGAATATTTTCTTTGATGCGCTCTTTCTGGACTGGTACTTTAAAGGACTTCAACGATTTGGTGTTATTGCCGCTGCCCGTCTCTTTGGTAGTCTTATGTATGTTATTTCAATTTCTTTATATGTTAAAACAGCTTCAGATGTTACAAAAGTACCTCTTCTATTTTTTGTCACTAATATGATCACAGTTGTCGTTCTTTTCTTAGTACTCCCCAAGATGTCTTTCACCTATAAATTATCCTTCTCCATTCGGAAGTACATCTCTGTAATCACTCATTCACTACCGCTTGGTATCGGAACACTTCTTAATCAGGTTACCGTGTATTTGCCCCCGATTATATTAGGTAAATGGACTGGTGTGAGCGACTCCGGATATTACGGTGCAGCTCTGAAACTGGTCCTGCTTATTATGATAATCGATAAAACCTTTTCAACCATATTCCTCTCAAGCCTGCCGCGAATATGGAACAACAACGAGGAGAATGCGAAAAAGAGTCTTCAGACACTCCTGCATTGCACATTGGTTCTTGGTTTCTTTATATCGTTACTGTTAAGTTCTCTATCTGAACCTGTTATCAGCCTGGTTTTCGGGAAAGAATATTTCCACAGCAGCACCATCCTGTCAATTGTCAGCTGGTTTTTTACCCTTACCATGATAAACAGTATCTTTGCCTTTGGATTAATAGCAATCGACCGGCAGAAGCGTTACCTTAAAGCAGCAGCAATTGGTTTTGTCATTAATTGCATCCTGATAACGATACTCATACGATTATACGGAACGTATGGTGCGGCTGTTGCGGTTGTGTGCGGTGAACTTATCTTTATTCTTCTCTGCTACCATGAATTCAGAAAATTCAGCTCACTTAAATTTTATGCACCGTTTCTCAAGGCATGTGTTGCAGGCGGTATAGCATGGTATCTGCCGACAGTCTTTGGTGACAACGTGTATATAAAATCAGCTAGTTCAGTATGTATTTTCACTATTCTATCAATCATTTTACAAATCGTTACAAAAGGTGACATTACCTTTCTGATAACAAAATGGAAAAAGAACTAACTATAGGAATACTCCGCCTTACCGCGGGCTGGCAGACAATCCTTAACCAGGCAGGGGTTTCATGTGCCGAGACATCCACCGTGGATGATTTCTCTCCCGACAAGTATTCACTGCTCATTGTTAACAGGCCGGTAACAAATAAAGAGTTTGAGAATATTCAGTCATATGTTAAAAATGGTGGGGCTATACTTGATACCGGGTTCTGTATCACCAGCCTTAATTCAGGCTCCATTTCCATGGAAAAATGCGGCGTGCTGTTTGTAAACAATCTTCCCTTTGAATTCCCCTGTGGCGCCGTTGATATTTATTCTCAGGTCAGTACTTATTCCAAAGCACAGTACCTTAATAACACATTATTTATCGGTGAATCGGGTAACGGTCTTCTCTCTTTTCTTGGTTTAGATGTCGATACACTGTTATTTGATACAAGGTCAAAGCGCAAAGAATTTTATGGTTCTCCGGACAGGCCTCCCCATGAAGAGGGAGCATGTGTTTCCAAGGGAGACATTACACGGCTCATTTTCTTTTTGATTAAACACCTCCATTTGGAACGCAGTATTCCTTTTATTCATAAATGGTTTTTTCCGGGTGATGCTGAAAATGTTTTCCTTTTCCGAATCGATAGTGATTTCGGCACGCAAAAACAAATTCAACACTGGTATGAAATTGCTGAACCATGTAACATCAGATATACCTGGTTTCTTCATGTTGCCGCACACGAGAAGTGGCTTGATACCTTTTCATCATTTCACAATCATGAAATTGCTGTACATGGCTATGATCATATCACAACAAAAAAAACAGGCAGTATCAAGCACAACATTGGAAAAGCACTGAAGATTCTGAAAGAACATGGTTATTCTATTCTCGGTCACGGGGCGCCATACGGATTATGGAGTACCTCGTTACAGAATGTGTGTGAGGAGTATGGATTTATATACTCATCAGAATTTTCATATGTATATGATTCTCTGCCATTGTATCCTGCAGTAAATAACCAAAAAAGCTCAGTTCTTCAAATACCGGTTCACCCGATATGCATTGGCAGCCTGCTTAACGTAAACGTACAAAAAAAAGATATCCTTGATTATTTCACCGGTCTGTTACAACGGCAGATGATACAGCATAATCCTCTGATATTGTATGACCATGTTCTCCATGATCAGACGAATGTATTGCAAGAGATATTTATGCAGATAGAAGCATTATCTCTTCCTCGATTGACATTCCTGGAATTTGCCCGTTGGTGGATCAACCGGGAGAAAATACTATTTAAGGCATCTATGGACGGAGAGGATACGATCAAGATTTCCTCCCCTGAAAACGGTGAAGATTTGTTTTTCTGTATCTGGACCAGGCCTGACACATATATTTTAACAAATGCTGAACGTATCCAAAATATTTCCTCTCAGCCTGGTAGAAAACATGACTATTCAATCAATTATGACATATCGAAGTTAACGAAACTGAATAAATTCAAGTGGCAGTTATATAAAAATTCTCTTATAAACAAGATATTCTGGAGAAAATATCGATGAAGGTATGTTTTATTGTACCACAGGTAATGCAGGCTGTATCCGGTGGGTTGAGCGTTCAGGTTACCAATACTGCCCGGGCTCTTTCGGAACAGGGCATATCGGTTACCCGGTTCAATCCCTGGGAAACATATGACTGGAGCCGGTTTGACCTTGCTCATATCTTCAAAGCCGATTATGATACTTACAATATGGCTGTTTTTCTCCACGAATTAAAAATTCCATTTGTTGTAACCCCTGTTTTCTACGCCACACAGAAACCGTATCAAATCCGCTCGTTGCGGAATATCACGCACCTTGCCCGTAAAGCATTTTCGGGAATTCGAACTGACCTTGACTGTGTTCGTGACATCTGCTATTACAGTAAGAAGGTCCTGCCGAATACCCATGCCGAGAAAAAATTTTTAGAAAAAGGTATCGACATCGCTCCACACAAGATTACCGTCATACCAAACGGTGTTGAAGAACGTTTTACAAATGCTGATCCCTCTCTTTTCATTAATCGTCATGGTATACGGGACTTTATATTATCTGTCAGTAATTTCGGCTATAAACGAAAGAATATGCTGAAGTTAATTGAGGCCCTCGAATTAACAGACTATCAGGCTGTTTTAATAGGATCCATTTATGATAATCCCTATGGAAGAGAGTGCAGAAAAAGAATGGAACGGGCGAAGAATATTCTCTGGCTGGATGCACTGGCCCATGACGATCCGATGCTTGCTTCAGCATATGCTGCCTGTAAGGTCTTCGTTCAGCCATCAACATTTGAAACTCCCGGCCTGGCAGCACTTGAAGCTGCACTTGCAGATGCCAACATTGTAACTACTCCGTACGGTGGGCCAAAAGAATATTTTGGCCCGATGGCTGAATATATCAATCCGGGTGATACAGCCTCTATTAAAACCTGTATAGATAGTGCCCTTAAAAGAAAACCTGAATCAGCATTAAAAATTCATATACTTGATAACTATTCCTATACGGTAATTGCCGGGAAATTAATCGCTATGTATAACAGTATGTTGAGCGGGAGGACATGATAGTGGCCTATCCGCTCCTACACAATGTTATCCAGGAGCTTTCATATTTAGTTTCAGTGATAACGAATGTTTTAATTCATAAATCATTCTTTTACTATGACAAAAAATACTAACCAGACCTATTTCATCCTCTTTACTTTTTTTACCGGATTCCTGTATCTGCTATTTCTTCTCTTCGCCTCTAAAGGAACTCCGCTCCATGATGAAATCGGCCATTATCTTATCAGCAGGGATGCGATTCATTCTCCCGACCATATTTTTGACATCTGGGGAAGAACCGTACATACACTTCTCTACATCCTCCCGGCCCAGTTTGGATTATATGCAGCACGACTTCTTTCTTTGATCTTTGCACTGTTAACAGTCTACTTCACACTCGAAGTAGCGAAAATGCTTACTATAAAATTATTCTTTCTTGTTCCTCTCTTCCTGTTATTTCAACCCTGGTTTGCCGACCTCTCATATATGTGCATTACCGAGGTCCCTTTTTCCCTGATTATGATTCTTGGTACTTACCTGTACCTGAAAGACCGTCATATAACCGCATCATTTATTATTGGCCTGCTTCCGCTCATCCGGCATGAAGGAATTGCCCTGTCCGGCCTCTGGTGTATATATATGCTTTACAAAAAGAAGTGGCTTACCCCTGTAACAATCATGGCACCACTACTAATTTACAACGCAGCTTTTTATATTTTTCAAGGCTCATGGCCATTCGCCATGTACTTTGATACCGCGCCAACAGATATATACGGGAGTGGCTCCTGGTTCCATTTTCTCTTCCGTCTTCCCCATCCAAGAGCAGTTGGTATCCCAATAATGATGCTTGTTACGTGCAGTTTAATTCCAATTACAAAATCCAGGCGTTTGCTGCCGCTGTTCCTCTGGTACTTCTCCTATTTTGCATTACATACAATTATCTTTCGCTTCGGTCTTTTCGCTTCAGGAGGAATGAAACTATTTCTCCTTCCACTTGCCCCATCATTTGCCCTTGCAGCAGTCATAGGCCTTGAATGGATTGCTACATTTATCCTCCCCTATCTTAAAAACTTCTATAGTAAACAGCAGACAATAATTACGGAGAGAAATTTCTATATTACCGCTTGCACAATCTGTGTTTTAATGACCTTTCTTTTTATTAAACCCTGGCCCCTTGATCGTGAAGGTGTTGCCTTGAAACAGGCTATTGCGTGGGTACGTCAGGAAAACCTGCCTGATAACAACCTTATATCAACCCATGTGTACTTTTACCATTTTTTCCCCCGCAGAGTTCCAACAGTAACCCTGTGGGAAAAACATCCCCCGCTTAAAGATATGCCTGTCGGTACAATCGTTTTCTGGGATAATCATTATTCAGATAGGTGGGACCTTGATTATAACTACCTTACTTCTCATAATGAAACATGGAAAAAATTGAAGGAATTTGAGGAATTTGAGGAAGGTACCGTGGTTATTTTTCAAAAGATTTCGTCTTAATATTCCCGGTAAATTTCATAAAAAACATTCGTAACAGATCAAAAAGAAAGTGCCTGGATTTTATTGTGCGCTTCAGAGTAATAATTCTTAAACCGCGCTTAAAAAGATACAGGTAAGGATCATCATGAAACTTTTCTATCAGATATTTTGAAGCTCTTCTAAATTCATCCAGACTGCAGGATATACTTCTCTTTTCATCAATAACGTGATAATCAATCAATGGCTCAATTATACATTTTATCCTATGTCCTTTTTGTATAAGGCGAATATACAAGTCATAATCCTGAAGAGCCGGCAGGTCAGGATCAAACCCGCTAACGTTTTCAAGTACCGCTTTTGGTATCACTATTGAGGAGGTAGAACCGATAAAATTGTCATACATGATAGCTTTATGGAGATCTTTATATCGGGGTTTTATTAGTGAATACTTTTTCGATTTCTTACCCTTATAGACAATGTTCTTAGCCGTATAACATAAATCAACATGTTCTTTATGTATCATCTCGACCTGCTTTTCCAGTTTCTCCGGCATCCAGTAATCATCATCATCAATAAAGGCAATCAGTCCCCCGTTGCTATGTGTGATCCCTTCGTTTCTCGCATAATTGCCTCCTTTATTTATCTCAAATCGTCTGCAGATAACTCTAGGATTATCCAGAGAGGAACAATATTCAGGGGTTTGATCAGTAGACCCATCATCAACGATGATTACCTCAATATCCTGAAAGGTCTGTGCCAATACACTCTGCAAAGCTCTTTTAAGAGTCTCACACCGGTTATATGTTGGAATTATTACACTGACTTCCGGCATTAATTGCCACCTGAGAGTTGTTACCTGAAAATTACTTATAAATAAACGGTGCCGTGCACCGGTCACATATAATCTCCTGTTTCTTTACCCCATTGTTATTGAGTGACCGTTCACGGGCTTCCCGGTATATCTTATTATTCCAGGCGGCTAAGAAACCATCCCCAAAAGCATTGCCCCAATCCGGAATATCATAAAGGCAGCAGGGTGTGATCCCGCCATTCACATTTACAACTCCGCCCCGCCACAACCAGTGGCACGGTTTACGAATTCCGCGTTTAATTTTTTTCTGACTTCGCCCCGAATCAAAACTCCTGTACCATGAATTGTCAGGGAGCCATTCCTCTTGAATGCTTTTACTTCCCTCAGCAGAAAAAAAGTTAACATTCGCAAATCTTACCCGATCAACACCCATTTTCATTACTGTTTTTTTTATGTCCCCTAAATGTCGTTCATTATGCTTCATGACAAGACACTGCCATTCAATTATTGGATATTTTGCTTTTCGCTTTTTCCTGGCTGCAATAAGAGAGGAAAGATTGCTAAATACCTTGCTGATATCTCCGCCTTTCCGATATTTACTATAAATCTCCTGGGTGACTCCATCAGCGGAAATTATCAGGTATTCCAAACCGCTGTCAATTAGTTTCTCAGCGTCAATCGGTATATTACAATTAGTACTGACCACCGAACCGATATTGTTCTGTATATTAAATGAAATAATATCATAAATATCCTTATTCAGAAATGGTTCTCCCCAATCATAGAGGACTACCTGAAATAAATATTTTTTTATTGGAGTAATCAATTCCTTATAATTCTCAAGATTCATTCTATTCTCTCGAGTAACTGTCTGCCGAAGCCCCATCTGGCATAACGGACAAAACAGATTACACTTGTTGCTTATCTCTATATACAAAAAATGTGGGAAAAGTTTTATGACATCCGGGTCATTTTTTATAAGTTTGAACTCAATTCTTAGCAGATTTATAACCTTGGTAACGGTTATATGTTTAATATATCGAAACAAATACTGAATATATCGGTCTAACTGGTCTATTCGCACAGATTTAGCTCCATCTCTATTTCAAGGATAAAATAGTTGCTGCACTGATAAAAGCTTAATGTGTAATAGTGCATGTTAGTGCAACAAGACATATTCTTTTTTCCTAATTGGTAATCTGTAATGTCGAGTTATAAATAGTAATTATATAGGTTGGCTTATTTTGAAGGAAGACAGATAAATATATCACATCAAATTTCTCATTTATTTAGTTTATCCGGGTTAGGGAATAATCAATAATTTGCCGACAGTCCCTTTACTCCTTACCTGCTGGATTTTTGCAGTATAAAAATACACTCCTGGAATAAGCTTTGCATCAGGATGCCAGATATACGTCCATTCATTGGCCGTTTTTACAGCGTTATTACCTTCATCAACGATATGAGCTACCAGGCTGCCATCAACGGTATATACTGAAATTTGAGAACCGGGGGCACAGTTATCAAAAACAACCTGTTTGTGTCTTGATTTTATAAATGGATTGGGATAGGCATACAATTTCTCATTGTTCTGTAATGTGACAAATGCATGTCCAATATTGTATCGTGAAAGGCCTTCCTCTGTTGCAACCCAAAGATAGCCATTCTTCCTGTCCATATCCATATAGTTAACTCTATTACAAACCAGCCCATCCGCATCTCTAAATTCACGGGTACTGTCAATACCGATACTATCAATGGTACCGTTATCATTAAGGATTTTATGTGCATATATTTTTAGGAGACCATCATTCTGTGTACCTCCCCAGAGTACCGTTTCAACAGTTTCATAAGTATTCCTCCTGTTATCAGTTCGCTGGGAACGATAATTATTCTCATACTCGACACAGGTCAGATTATTAGGAGCTGTCTTGACTACGGTTAAACTCGCCCCTGCTGTTTCATGGTATTGAAAATGGTATAATCCCTGTCCCGTCACAATCCAGGTACTGCTGTCAGGAGTGGAATGCATATGCCAGATTTTTGATAAATTCTTATCGAGTATCGGTGATGAGACTCCATTGACTAAAGGATTACCACTATAATTAAAAACAAGTAGTCTACCATTGTCTGCATCTTGCCCACCAAGAAAGATATTGTTAGCCGCGTCTACATTAAGCTGTTTCGGTTCCTCAAAATGATCTACTGATTCTTTCGGGAAAAAATACCGATAGGTCGAATCATGAGGATATTTTATACCGGTAGTATTATTATCATATTCCTTATCAGTGGGAAGTTTTGCCGACGGATCAAAACAGATGACACACCCCGAGTCACTTATGTATGCTGCAAACCACATATAATCAGAGGAATCACGAGCAATTGCATCACATTTTCCCCATCCCATGCCTTGATTCTTTTTCTTGTACTCAAATGTAGATTTTCCACTGTCACCGATATAAAAACCATCCCATCTGTTCCGGGACGGATTATACTTTTTAATGCACTTACCATTGTTGCCAAACCACATATTACCAAATGGGCCTTCTGCTATGCCTAAAAAATCTATACCATCACCAAGACTGCCGAAATCATGAGGGTTGCCGGGCCTGTATACTTTCCAATACTCTCCATTAAATGCGCCAACCCCCTGCCACCAGGGAATATCTTGTTTTCTTATAAAAGGCAGGCACCATACGATATCATTCTCCTCAGAGACAAATACCCTGTAAATAGATCCGAATGTAAGACTATTTACAGTATATTGTTGTAATGTATACCCATCCCAACGGAAAAGAAAATCTTCACCAGTCCCAAACCATAAGTCGCCATTATCAGCAGTCGCAAAGGAAAGAACTGCACTATTAGTTTTTTCCCATTCTGTTGTATCGTTGACTTTAATATAATGCTCAGATAAGCCGTTGTTGTGTAGAATATCATAGGCATACAATAACGTATCATTATACACAGTAGCGATATTATCCATATACACTATACTGTCATTAATTACAGGAAATGACTTAATTCCCTTTTCCGTAGTCATAGACACGGTGTTCCAGATGGTGTTATCAATAAAATTACTTGTCTCTATCTTATTTCCTGCTATATCAAGTTTCGCAACGCCTTCCAGGCAGCCGAGATAGAGAGTATCCTTATGTACGGTAACACTATTTACAACAGGTGAATTAAATGTGCCGAACAGTGTCGCATTTTGCAAAACGACATACTCGTCCGTATCAAAAACACTGCATCCCTGGGTAGAGCCTATTATCAAATACTTCTTATAAGAATACATATCATTAATCTTCCATACATTTGTCGTGTCACCCGTGACCACATAGGAAGTATATATTCTCTGATACCCTTTTTTATTTCTTCTATACAGGTCTCCCCGTTTTGTTCCAATCCAGATATTACCCTGACTGTC
>CBDVBE010000260.1:0-9767 GCA_965372145.1 uncultured bacterium
AGTATGCGGGTACCATTTTTAATTTTTTATATCCAAATTTTACTTATTTCATGTGCCGGACCAAATCTATATCGTCAGGAACCGACTACCCCATTTAGTGAATCCACTTTGTTAGTGAGAATTTTAGACAGTGATATTAAAATAGACTTCCCTATATTTGTTCAAGGTGATACAGATGATAGATTTGGAAGTGTAAAAAATTTGTTAAAGAGCAGAGTTGAGAATTTAAAAGCCGTCAGGCCTGTTTTTAAAACGGTCTGTTTTGATACAAGCTCAGACCCTATTTCAACTTCAAACATACGATATAAAACCAAATCAAGAAAAAGTATTGTTTTTTCCGCACCGGATTCCAACGCACAAATACATATGGGTGAATTGTTGCCCGAATATGTTTTACTATTAAGTGAAATAAGTATAGAACCAAAAACGGATACAACAGTTGGGATTGCGGGCGATATAGAGATTGAACATTACCGCCATCATATAATGGCAAAAATCAAGTATTTATTATGGGATAATAATTCAAAGAGTACTCTTTACTGCGGTATTGAGAAAATGAGCAAACCTAAGACAAGAAAAACACTCCTTACATTTGACGATTGTCTTAACATGATTGACGGGTTGTTTATAGACATTATTTCAAAAAAATTTGCCCATTAAAACTTTATACTGATATTTCTAATAAAAAAGGGAGGACATTATTGCCCTCCCTTCTGTTTTTGCTTACTATTAAATTGATTGATTAAAATTTACCGATAAAAAACAATTCCGGACGAACCTCAAAGGTTGATTTCTTAGCAGGGTAATACGCCTCGCTATAAATAGTCGGAAATAAACGTACACGTGGCATTATTATAAAATTTTTCTTAACGTTTATACCATATTTAAGATCAATAAGCATAGCTATTACTTTGGTTGAATCATCTTCTTTATCTGTTTTACCCATATTAAATTTAAAATCTGCTTTGATTACACCGGGGCCCGCTTTTATCGATGTACCAATGGATGCAAGAATTCCCATGTCGGTTAGTAAATCAGGTACGGCTACCGTATCAGGAGGGGTTGGTGCCTTATCCAAATGTCCTGAATTTTCACCCGGTAATTGAGCATAAGCAAAATTTGCTCTGAGTGAAACATTATCACTCACCTTTGAATTAACATCAAAACCCACGCCTATTTCATGGTCGCCTTTTTCTACAGTTGCATCATAACCGCGATAAGCAATAATCACAAATTGAGGAGTAAACATGAATACAGGAACACCTAAAGGCAGATTAACCACCCCCATTATTGCAGGAGGGTTACTCGTAGGTTCTTTAGCTTTCACCTGATTTCTAATTTTATGGACAGTTGCAAAAAGTTCCAGGCCTAATTTAAAATCATCTTTTAAAAATGGAATACCAAACTGAAAACCGGCCAGACTACCATCAGTCCTTACTCCCCAAGAGCACTGAGGAATCGATGTATAATTTCGTGCATCAGCGGTTAATGAAACGCCAACAAGATTTAATGCCCCATGCGCTTTTACAGGGATTATACCAGCTGTTATATTTATGGGACCGGGATTCCATTTTGCATATGCAAGTTGAAAATATGGATAATAAGAAAAGTTATCGGTTTTAAATTTATGCAACATGGAATATTCTACCGATTGAGATGCAAGAAAACTATTCCCCATCTGTAGAACAACCAATACCTGGTCATCACACAACTTTGCCTTTACACCAAGGAAATATCCAAGCTGGTTATAATAATTGGTTGCCTTAATTTTATCCCCGACATCCGGTGTAGTAGAAGTAGCTCTGATACGGAAACGGTATGCTGCCATTCCGTAAGGGGTGATCGAAGCTTCAGCAGCTTTTACTTCCGGTTTAGCCACTACTGGTTTAGCTGTTTTAGTTTCCTCAGCTAAAACAACAACTGCCGGAAGTAACAGCGCCATAAGCACTATTAAAGTTTTACGCATACAACCTCCTTAAAAGGGTAAATGTAAAAGTTTGTGTTACGGTTAGTTAAAAATAAATATCGTTAATTAGTTAACAGAAAATGTTACTGATAACATACTATTTAGCAAACCCGATGTAAAACGAAAAATGTAAATATCCCTATTTTTTTTACGAAATATATAAAAAAGGGAGAACATTTCTGCTCTCCCCATCCAACATTTCCTGCTAACCACCTGAAAAAGGAGGTCAGACTTTTTATTACACTAGAACTTTCCAATAAAGAAAAGCTCCGGGCGTAAATCTGTTGTTGTTGCATCTGTTTCACTGTTGGTGTAGTGCCAGATACGCATACGCGGCATAAGAGTCAACTTAAGTACCGGTATAGAGTATTTCAAATCAAAGTGTATCATGCTGTTTGTTGGATCAGCCTCTCTGTCTTTCCAGTTACTGAATTTAAATGTAACCATTGCTTTTCCAAAACCCGGTTTGACTACGGTACCAAACATTGCCAATAATCCAAAGGGTGAACTTGCGCTGTAACCGGCATCATCTTTCTGAGAATCATTCTTATAACCACCAACTGCAAAACCGGCACTTAAACCAAGCTGTTTAATCGGATTAAGTTTGAGATCAAGGCCACCGCACATCGAATGATTTGCTTCAGCGAGATCAGCTGATCTATAAACATTTGTACGTAAATGCATAACAGGAAGAATGCAGAACATCTTATCTTGTATACCTACCGGTAAAGAGAAGATAAATCTAAGCTGGTCACGTTTTAACGCTGCTTTTGTAGATGACCCGCTATCAGCAGAAACAGTAGTAACGGTATTAAATCCAAATGATAAAGCATCTGTATTCACAAATCCAAGGCCAAGTTCAAGACCCGTTTGTGAATTGTTCATAAGGACACTCCAGGGGCATTTGCCGGCATTCCCATATTTTTTATGTTCAACTCCTACAAGATCAAGAACGGTATTAGTTACAACCGGAATGATACCCCCTGTGATAGATACGATACTCGCATTCCACCTGAAATACATTTCCGGGATTGATAACACCCTGTGTGTAGTAACATCAATTCCTGCGTCACCATTTCCCAAGGTATCTCCTTTATCTCCAAAAACCCAATTCATCATATCAGCGACGTTATCTGTGCAATATCCGGATGGATTCGAAAGCCGAAGACCAATCAGCATGTTCTCATTTACTTTTGCTTTCATTTTAAAATTCCAGGCATACCTGTTGGAATAATTACTCTTGGTAGGATCTATCGCTGTTCCGCTAGTATCCTTACCTCTTTGTACATCATATCGTAATCGGTACTGGACATCCCCGCTGAAAGTGACCTTTGGTCCGGATTTTTCTTCTACTTTCTTTGCCGGTGCAACTGCTTTCTTCTCCGGCTCAGCAGCAAAGGAACCTATAACAAGTACATAAGCCACTAAAAGGCCTGTTAAAAAAATAAGAGTTTTACGCATAAACCCTCCTGTAAAAGGTTAATAGTGTGTAAAGAATGTAATAGGCATAAAACAAACAACGTGCATGTCTCATTTCCATATTATGATTGTGTCTCAAGAATTTTTTCGAGTACTTCTCTTATCCGAATATGTAAATCAAGAAATTCTTTTGATTGCCGGTTACGCGGTCTTGGTAATGCCACTGCAATTTCTTCCTCGATACTTCCCGGACTGTCACGCATTACATAAATTCGTGATGCCAGGAACACTGCCTCGTCAATATTATGCGTCACAAAAATAATCGTCTTCTTTTCACGCTGCCATATCTCAAGCAGCTCCTCTTGGAGATGGTGCCGTGTACGTTCATCAAGGGCCCCGAAGGGTTCATCCAGGAGTAAGAGCTTTGGATTATATGCCAGGGCACGTGCAATCGCCGCACGCTGCTGCATGCCGCCCGATAATTCATACGGAAAAGCCTTTTCAAAACCGAAAAGCCCGACAAGCTTGATTAACCCCTGTGCTTTTTCATACCGTGTATTTTTATCCATTCCCTGTAACTCTAAACTGAAACAGATATTATCAAGCACGTTACTCCAGGGGAACAGGGAATACTGCTGGAACATCAGGGTGGCATCGTGATTAATCTCCGTGACCTGTTTCTCAGCCATCCGTACCTGTCCGGTAGTCGGCTGCTCCAATCCGGCAATTAGCCGGAGAAGCGTCGTTTTGCCGCATCCGGTTGACCCGACAATACAAACGAATTCACCTTCCCGGCACTCTACGGTAATGTCTTTAAGAGCGACAACATTTTCCTGTTCTTCGCCTGAATATACTTTGTCAACATGATCGATTGAGAGAAATGCCATTACCGCTCCTTCGCCTGCCAGGTTGAGGTGCGATCTTCAATCACCTTCACCCCATGACTTAACAGTGCCCCGATAGTACCAATAAGAATGATACTGGTAATCATGATATCCATGTCAGCGAGCTCATAGGAATACATAATCAGGTATCCAAGGCCTGCTTCGCTTCCCGGCAGCATTTCCGCTGCGACAATAACCATCCACGCTGTGCCGAGTCCAATCCGCAAGCCGGTAAGAATTGAAGGCAATGCAGAAGGAAGGATTACTTTTCGAAACAGTCTCTGCTTATCACAACCGAGGAGTTGTGCAGATTCGATATAGATATTCCTTACAGAGGTAACACCATATACAGTATTAATAAAAATAGGAAAAAATCCACCGTAAAAAATGATCATCAGCATGCCGATTTGTATATCACCAAAAATTGACCTTGTATAGTGAGCACCAAAAATATCTGCGACAGTATATGTTCTAAAGATGACCATGGTGAATGGAATCCATGCAATCGGGCAGATAGGGCGAAGAAATTCGATTACAGGATTTATCATTCGATTTAATAAAAATATTCTCCCTGCCAGTAACCCAAGCGGAATCCCCACAAGGACAGCAAAGGAAAAACCCATAATAACCCTGATAAAACTCGCGGAAATATGGTAGAGGTAATTACCGATACTTAAAAGGTCGGCAAAGGGGTGAAGAAGGCGGTTAACCACCGCCCCCACAGTCGGTACCAGTGCCCGGTTTCCCACTGCTAATGCCACAACTTGCCAGATTATAAGAATCGCAATGGGAAGAATGACACTAACTGAGTATTTCTTTATGAAACTAATAACGTTTTTCAATACCTTTTGCCTTTAACTCTTTAGCTGCAACTTCAAGCAGGCTGAAATCAAAAAGGATCGGATCAACCTCTTTGCCTTTTTTACCTTTCAAGCTACCACTCAGTTTATTCATACCATTCATTGCATCGATCCAGACATACATTTTTTTCTTCCAGTCATCACTCGGTAGTGTCGTATAACCCGAAGTCGGAATGGATGCCTTCTCAACTTCAATTGAAGTACCCAGCCATTTAGATGCATCCTTAACAGCAATTTCCTCCTGCTGTTCATTCATATAGTTTGTCGCAAGAATTATAAGTTTTAAAAAATCTTTAATTAAATTTTTCTTTTCTGTCATTGCCTTATTATTAACTGCTATACAACAGCAAGGATGATCTTTCCAGATACCGGGAGGCAGGTCATTCAGATCAGCAACAATTTTGCCCATACCTTTATTTTCAGCAATTGCGCATGAAGGATTATTTGCAACATAGGCGTCTATTATCTTATTCTTAAGACCGGGATTAAGATTCTGCTGCCCCTTCATATTAACCATAAGTACTTCAATATCCTTTTTCGAAGCATCTCCGCTGTAAGATAAGCCTGCTGATTTTAATGCGCTTTCGAAAATAAGCTTGGCAACGGCAACAGGCTTTTTAAATCCAACCTTAACCGGCTCTTTCTTTTCCTTTATCCACTTAACAAATGCTTCCCAGGAGTCAACAGGAATATCCGGCGCTACAACAAGCATATCCCCTTTTGTATGCAAAGGGGCAATAATTTTCAATGGTGAGCCTTTGTCAACAAAAAAGGCAACCGGTGCTACCCCACCGAAACCAACCTCAAAATGGCCCTGTGACATCATAGTCGGAATCTTTGACCCGCCGCCGGATTTAAAAATTTCAACATTGGCGATCTTTATCTTTCCCTTATACATTTCATAATGTTTCTTGGGATTGACCTCTTTTAAATAAACACCGCAGTCTTTCTTTGTCTTTTCTGCCTGATAGCAGGCAACATACAAAGCTGTCTGGTGATCGTGGCCCGCATAACCGACTTTGAGAACCGGCACTTTCGGGGCAGCAAAGATACTTACCGCCAGTAGCAGAACAATGCTCAGACCAATAAACTTTCTCATCATTCCTCCTTATATAGAAAATGTTGATTTGAATAAAAATAGTGAAAGGTTAAAAGATACATTTTTAATTTACAGATACAGATAATAACTGCACGATGGGATAAATGATAATTGGGACACTTCATGTAAATGTTTAAAAACGGTAATGCTTTGATCAATAACTTATATAAAAGTATATAACTTTGTTAGAAATTGTATTCACCCCCAATAATATTTTTTAATAAATATTAAAATACTGCATTAATTAATTAAAAGGCAAATAATATAATGTTTTTTTGACGTAATTTACCAAATATTTCATTTTTTGTTAAAGAATTAATAAATATTGCTTAAAATATATGATTAACAGCAGATTTATTTCAGAAATGACGAGGTATAGTTTGCAATGTTTTATAACGTGAATATGAAAGTGTATGTAGAAACCGGGGGTTATACTACTCAGAAAAGTAACGTTACAGGACTGTTATGCAGCAGCTTGAGTAGAATCTTCTTTTGATAACGCCTGCTTCTTTTCCACATCTCTCGCAGCAATTATCGCAGCGCCGAGAGCGCCGGTGATTTGAGGATTTGCAGGAATTTTAATATCTGTTTTACCGGTTTCATGCTTGAGTGCATCAAGAACACCTGCATTTCGCGCTACTCCGCCGGTAAAAACGATATCTTCAGTCAAGCCTACCTTCCCGGCCATACTGAGTGTCCTTCGTGCAACAGATCTAAAAACACCCCGAAGAATAACTTCACGGGATATACCCTTGTGAAGAAGGCCGACTATCTCCGATTCGGCAAAAACAGCGCACATTGAGGATATTTCACAGCTTTCAGTAGTTGTCAATGCCACGCCGCCCGTTTTTTCAAGCGGGATGTCCAGCGTATGAGCTACCATTTCAATAAATTTCCCGGTACCGGCAGCACAGCGGTCATTCATGACAAAATTGAGTACTTTACTATTTTCCCCCACCTGGACCATCTTTGAATCCTGGCCGCCAATATCAATGATAGTCCGGGCTGATGGAAAAAGGTATGAAACACCTGCTGCATGGCAGAGAATTTCAGATATACTCCGTTGGGCTCCCTCGAAATAATTGCGGCCATATCCTGTTGCCAGAACCATATCGACATCCTTCAAATCCACCCCTGCTGACTGAATAATCGATTCGAATGCATTTTGAGCATTCTCTTTGGGAAAAGCTCCGGTATTATTAACCGATGATTCCAGAATCTGTGCACCATCATAGAGAACCACATCAATTGATCTCGCTCCAATATCAACACCGCAAGTCAGCATATAAGAAATCCTTTATTCCACATATTTTATTATAAAATGTCATCAATTACTATAAAAATAACATTTTTTTATCATTTATTCACGATTTAATAGGATATTTGTGTAAAACTATAATAAATTATGTTAAATTTAATAAAATTTCAGGAAATTTTTCAATATCAATCGTATATTTATTCAATGTAGATGGAATTTATAATAAAAAAAGGAGAAATATTTTATGTCAAAGAATTTTAATGTGTTATGGACTGAACTCGGCCTGAATATAGAACGGCACAATGAGCTGAAGGCACATATGGCACAACTGCATAAGGTCACTCATCTCTCACAGAAAAACCGGCCCGCCCGGATGAAATATTTTGACGAGGCGTTTCATGGCTGCCACGGGGAGAGAGTGGCTGAAATAAAGGAATACCGTGATAAGGGCGGTAAATCACTGGGTACCTTCTGTATCTATGTCCCTGATGAAATTGCCTATGCTGCTGATGTTCTCACCTTCTCATTGTGCGGCGGCTCAGGATGGTCGGTTGATTATGCAAACACAATGTTCCCCCGTGATATCTGCCCTCTTATCCGATCGACATTCGGGATGGCCTTGAGTGATACCTGTCCATACAAAACACTGGAAGACGGTATCGTGGGTGAAACGACGTGCGATGCAAAAAAAAAGACATGGGATCTTATTGGCGCTACAGTAATGGAAGTGCCACAGAAGAAGAACAGGGAGGATCAGGCTTTATGGCTCAATGGGGTCTATACTTTTAAAGAGTATTGCGAAAACCTTTCAGGCGTTACAGTAACCCCCGAGAAATTGAAAGAGGGAATTCAGTTGTACAATAAAAAACGCCTGGTAATGCAGAGAATAAATGAATTCCGCAAGCTGAAAAATCCGCCCATTACAGGGTGTGACGCCCTGCTTATTGCCCAGATTTCCCTTAATCATGATATTCATAGATTTATTGATGCATGCGAAGTGTTGATCGCAGAATTGCAGGATCGTGTCGACAAAGGTATCTCTGCGTATCAAAACAGCGGGCCACGCATAATGATAGCCGGCACACCATCGCCCCTGGGTAATGCAAAGGTTCACCATGTTATTGAATCTTCGGGCATGCAGATAGTTGTGGATGAGTCATGTACCGGCACCCGGTATTTTAAGGATCTGGTTGATGAGAATCCCGATGACCTTGACGGAATGATGCGGGCTATCGCCGGCCGCTATATGAAAATTGACTGTCCCTGTTTCTCTCCCAACACTGAGCGGATTGAAAGTATTGTGGATTATGTAAAAGAGTACCGGATACAGGGTGTCGTGCAGAACATTCTTTCATTCTGTCACGGATTTAATGTTGAAGCACAGGTGGTTGAAAATGCATTGAATAAAATCGAAATTCCTTCATTAAAAATTGTAACGGACTACTCGTTCGAGGATGTTGAGCAGATAAAAGTCAGGGTTGAGTCATTTGCAGAGATATTAACAGCGGAAGCAGTAGTTTAAGAACAGAATTCAGAAATCAGAGAACAGTGTTCAGAATAAAATACATTTCCTTCCCCGTCTCCTATCAGCGGGCGACGGGGTGAGGGTATTACCACTTGGCTTCATACCCGAATTTACTCATGACCGCTCTCGCCTGGACTTTCCACTCGTCAATAAGCATGCCCATCAGTTTTTTCAATTCTTCAGGGGTGCGATCAAGAGCCACAGAGAGCGCTTCATAGATACGTTTCGGGTAATCCTCGGCTGTCGGCGGCTCCCAGCCCATTTTACTTTTAAAATCCATGGACTGTGCCCAGAAATTCTGCGCGCTGTAGAGTATCTCATCACGCGAGAGGTGTATACCATACGTTTTTAATAAACGGACAAAGAGATTATCGTTGCTTAACACTTTTCCCTTGCCATCTTCACTGAAAATCACAAAGGTAAAACCGCAATGGGAGATTGCATTTCCCAGCAGGCAGAATAATTCCCTGTTAAGCAGTTGTGCAATAGCACGCTTGAAGCATCCGGCGTACTCTTCCTCCGGAGCATCAGGTGCAGGCAGCTTCTCATCAACTTTATAGAATTGTCCGGCATAATGGCTGAAATAGCGGCCGAATGGCATAAGAAAGGTCCAGAGTGCGTTGCAATGCCCGGCATTACCGATAGTCTGTTTACCTCCTGTAAAGACAATGTCCTTCATAGCCGGATACGTATCAGCCAAGGCCTGGGTGCCGTTTCCTAAGACAGCCAAGGACGGATACTTTGTTCCTTCCCCTG
>CBDVBE010000261.1:0-9735 GCA_965372145.1 uncultured bacterium
TTACTTTTTTGATAGTGTTTTTAAAAGAATAGAAAGGTTCTTCTCCAGTAGTCCATAGAGGCCATTATCAAAATTATTCAGTTTGGGATCACCGGTAACCAGAACTGCTGTTGAAACACCTTTTTTATCGCACAAAGTACCGATATCTCCAACCGGTTTCCACCGGTGAATAAGAGTGTGGATTTCACCACTATTAACACCTTCTTTAAATGTCCTCCGCTCCTCTCCGGTCCATTCGTTTTCATCAGAGGCAAAACAGTGGGTAACAAAAAGGTTGATATCATTAAGGAGGTAATCAAAGGCATGTACCATGGTCACGGCTTCAAACCTTTCAAGGACGCTGAACTGTGACTCAAAATCGGATTTGAGTGAAAAATATCGTTTTTTTACCTTCTGTAGATTGTCAAGAATGATTATTGAATCAACTGGAAATAACCTGCTGAGATCCTTTGCCGCGATTTCCGCCATTTTCATGATATTACTGATCGATAACCAGATATAGGTATTGATTTCATTATCATTTTTAATAAGCGGCACTGATGAAATATGCTCATCAAGGGGAGTGGCGCAATCGATTTCAATAACGCTGATATTCCGTTTTCGTATATGCAGATAGAGTATTTCTTCCGGGGTAACACTGCGGATATCAACGACTGCTGTTACAATCTTTGCTAACGAGTCGAGGGCATGGCTGTTTTTCTCCCAGTACTGGTCGTGTTCAGCGAGTGATATATCATCGGGAACCGGGTATACCACTTCAATGGTACTGTTTTCTGTTAATGCATTGAGGATTGATTCAAGTGCCGGCAGGGCGGTGATTACTATTTTCTTCCGTTTCCTTTGACAGCCAAAGAATAATATCGCGCATGAACAGATAGTAAGAATGGGTATGGTTTTCATAATTTTTTTAGTGACGGGATGTGATCGTTTTTATAATAAGCGTTATGATGAAAATAATCGTTGCGATTATTACTATAGCGCCGCCGGATGGAACCGGCAGATTAAGTTCAATTGGCAGAAGAATGCCGGTTATCGCACTGAATGATGCAAAAATAACGCTGTATATGATAAAACTCTTTAGTGATGAGCTGATATTTCTGGCTGACGCGGCAGGAATAATAAGCAATGCCTCAACAAGGACCGCACCGATAATCTTTACCGATGCAACCGTGATAAGCGCAATCAGAATGATAAACATATAGTTTAGGGCCATGACAGGCACACCGCGTACAGCAGCCAGGGCCGGGTTAAGTCCCGTTAACATGAGACGGTTGAAATAGAATGCACCGATGATAATGGTGGCTATGGTAATGATAAGAAGCAGGGTGATATCCTGATTGCCGGCTGAGAGTATTGAACCGAATAAAAAACTGTCCAGAATATGAATACTGGTTTTGCGGGTGACGATAAGCATGAGTGTTGAACCAACGGCAATAGAGGCTGCAAGGAAAACCCCGATTAAGGTGTCATGGGACATGCCGCTTTTATTACGGCTGAAATTAAGATAAATCGCAAAAAGCAACGCGAACGAAAACAGTGAGACATACGGTGCAGAGACCGGTTCCCCCAGCATAATACCGATCGCTATACCGGTAAGTGCTGCATGGCCGATTGCTGTTGAGAAAAAAGCCATTCGCTTTGCGATAACCATGGTACCGATAGCACCGAGTGACGGGCCTATAAGAAGAGCGCATAATAATGCGTTTACCAGAAAACTGTAGGTAAATGACTCCGGGAGCACACCTTTTTGTGCCCCTATTTGTGCACTGTACCGTATCCAGTCATAAATAATTTCCACACGCTCTTCCTTAATCGAATTTTGATGCCGCAAATATTTCCAGGAGATGCTTCTCGTCCATAACCTCTTCCGGTATTCCGGAAAAGAGAATTTCCCTGTTTATACAGGTAACCGTATCAGCTATCGTCCGCACTTCAGCAAGGTCATGATGCACCCAGATGACCGTTACCCCTTCTTCGGCAAGCTGTTGTATTTTTTCGGCAAATATCTGTGCACCGCTTTTGTCAATACTGTTCATCGGTTCATCCAGAATGAGCAGTCGCGGTTTTGGTATAAGCGCCTGCGCAAAAAGAATCCGCTGCCTTTCTCCTCCTGACAATTCTGAGAAGAGTAATTTTTCTTTTCCGTTCATTTTTACGGCAGCCAGTACGTTTTGTACCTCTTGCCGAACAGATTTGTGGATACCGAGAAAGGCGGGGCGCTTTTGCACACACAATGCAATAAAATCCCTGGTTGATACCGGCAATGTTTTGTCAAGCTGCACCTGCTGGGGAACATATCCTATGGTCCGATTACTGTCTTCCCAGTTAAAAGTAATAGTACCCGTATGGCACATCCGGCCGAGAATCGATTGTATCAGGCAGGTCTTACCACCGCCATTGGGCCCGATAATACAATGAATAGCGCCGGGAGTCGCATTAAAAGAGATGTCCTGTAATACGACATTTCTCCCGAATGCCAGGGAAACGGAACTACAGGTAACTTCAGGGCCTTGTACCGGTGGTGTATTCAATGTGCTTTCACTCCCAGCACCGCTTCAAGAAGTGCTTCGAGGTTTGCGCGCATACCTTTCTCAAAACTTTCGGCGGTAAATTCACCTTTGGAAAGATGCGAAAGCATACGGACGGTTACACCGGTCTCCTGCTCGATTGTTTTTACAAAAGGACTGGGAAAATCAAGCTCGGAAAACACAACTTTCACACCGGCGTCCTTAATTTTCTCTATGGTATTTTTCAATTGTGATGCGGTCGGATTAACACCGTGAGCCGGTTCAATAACTTCATCTACCTGAAACCCGAATTCCTGGAGCAGGTAGGAATATCCGCCATGAATGGTTGCACAGGTAAAATTCATGTCCCGTATATTCTTTAATTTCTGCATATATTCCGCTTTCATCCTGCGAAGCCGCCCGGCATACCTGGAGGCATTTTTTCGATAGAAACCGGCATGCTGTTTGTCAATCTCAGCGAGGCGGTTTGCGATGGTGTATATCTGCTGAATGGATGCGGTAATAGAAACAAAGGTATGGGAATTGACTGCTTTTGAATGCACCGACTGCGGAATGAGTGCGACATCCCTGTTCGCATAAATTATCTCAAGTTTATTTTCAATACCTGCGGATTTAATAATCTCAAATGCAAATTCATCATGCCCGACGCCGTTGACAACCAGGATGTCGAAGGTCATAACGCGTTTTATATCCTTCGGCCTGATACGGTAGCCGTGTACATTGCCTGCGCCTTCAATGAGCGGCAGCACCTCCGCTTTATCCTGGACGATATTTTTCACAAAGCTGTAATAGGGATGCATTGTTACCCCGATACGCAATTTCTGCGCATGGAGGTGCACTGAAAGTATCAGAATGAAAGAAAGTGTCATTAATTTTTTCATCGTTATTGTGCCCGATTCATTTTCTTGAGAACATCTTTTCCTCTATAGGGGATCGCTTCCTTCCACCCGGAAGAAATCAGGGTGCCTTCGGAAAAATCATCCGGTAAAGAAAAATAACCATTCTTGTACCATACATTAAAGGGTTGTTCTTTATTAATCCCATAAAAATAGGCCCCATCCATAGTGTGAAAATGCTCAAAAAACAGGATGAAGGACCCGGAAGCAACGGTGTCTGATGATTTTCCAATGTAAACTGAACGGTGAACTGTTTCTTTGTCCCTCGTAATAAGTTCCCATACAATTCGTCCCCGGCTCTCCCACACGGCATCTTTGGCGAACGGAGGGATTAAATTTGCTTCAAGCGTGGGAATATCAGGCCACTCTTCATTGTTATCCAGATGATAAATATCTATATCAAAAGCGGAGGTGTAAAGGTCGGTAAAAACACCCTGTTCAGTGGCGGAAAGTTGAGAAAAAGCACTTAACTGGTACCATTTTAGCGGTTTTTCAGATTCGCCCTGCCTTTTTATTACTATAAGAATACCGGCGCATAGTACTATCACAACGGTGGCTATAAGGACAAATAATCCCTCTTCACGTTGTTTTGCCGGTTTTACTATGATTGATTCCATTTGTAACAATCACTTTGATATAGGTAAATTAATCAGGTCCCCTATATATTAATCCTAATCCTAATCGTATAGGTAAATTAATCAGGTCCCCTATATATTAATCCTAATCGTAATCGTAATCATAATCGTAATCCTACTCATAATCATTTTTCGATTAAGATTACGAGTACGATTATGAGTATGAGAAAAAATTGATAGTTCATTTTCTAAATCTTAATCTTAATCGATTTTTATATTTCTTCGATTAAAATTAGGGATTAACAGTATGAAATTATTAAATATTGAATTTTTAAGATATCCATACAGTTAATTCAGATAATAAAATAACGTCTGGAATAAAATTAGTCCTATTTTTTTATATATACGGTTCAAAAGGACTGAAATTACAGATAATAATAGGTTAGCGTATAATTGATCCTCGATAATATTGATTACCGTGTATTATATTTTCACCTCAGGACTTGTATAAAAAGGATTGGAGTATGACAGGAAAAAATTCTATGAAGTTATGTATGGTGTTTATAACTTCTATTATGGCAATAGCATATTCGCATCCGATACATATGACGGAAACGCACCTGTACCTGAAGCATGACCATGCCAATAAACCGTTACCTGACTCTGTTGGTATCTGTAAAATTATTTTAAACTGGCAGCAGGCAGCAATAGTTGTAGAACTTGAATCGCAGCAGAAAGTAATCGATCCTTCACGCCTTAACGAATTTAAAAATCTCTATTTTACCTTCATACAAAAGCATCTGATTTTCATAAACAAAGGTGATACTTGCACGATTACTCAACTTGAGGCGCCGCTGACGGATGATAATGCAGTTGTGTTAAAGGATGGTATTGCGGTATGGGTGGAGATACGATCCCATCAACCTATTTCCGTGTTAAAGGTAAGGAACACCCTTTTTACCGATAAAAACAAAGTGCAGGAAAATGCCATTTATATCAAGGATGGTCCGGATAACATCATTATAGAGGATATGTTGACTGAAAAGAAGGAAGAGGTTTATTTCAATATATCCAGTCCTGCTCAGAAAGTGTCATCGTTACCGCATTCCGGCGGGTCAAGGAAAGGCAGCTTTCTCGATCGATTGACGTCAGAAGTGTTCTCAACAGGGGAGAAGTCTCTCTATCTTGCGGTAATCCTCGTTTTCCTCCTTGGCCTGTTACATACCCTTGAAGCCGGGCACAGTAAATTGATTATATCCTCCTACATGTTGAATAGGCATGTTACTATCCGGAACGGCCTGTTTTATGCCAGCGTTTTTACCTTGACGCATATTGCTGATATCGTCATACTTGGTGTGATACTTCTATTTGTCAATTCCTTTGTGGATATTTACGCAAAGATGGCATTTCTACAGACCTTTTCGATCTATGCGCTCTTTTTCATAGCGTTATTCCTTCTGTTCAGAAATACCGCTCAATATGTACAGACGCGTTTTGCGAAAAAGAGTTCTCATACCCATGCGCATGCTTCTGAACAGCATACCCATGATCATCATCACGATGACCATGAATCCCATACACACCCGCATGATTCACCCGGTCATAACCATGGCCATGAACATGCACATGATACGCATAGTCATGACGACCATGCACACCTCTCAGACCATGATCTTGCTCATGCAAGAAGCCATGGTATGGCTCCCGGAACCAGCCTTAAAGAGCAGCTCGTGCTCGGATTTGTCACCGGTCTGAGTCCCTGCCTTATGGGGTGGTCTATTTTCATGATGATTCTCTCAACGAGGAACTTGTGGTCGCTCTTCCCGATTATTTTCGCATTCGGTCTTGGTATTTTCCTCGCCCTGAGTCTTTTCGTGGTGGTTATCGGAAAGTCCAGGAAGATGTTTTATGGCAGGTTTACCGTTATACAGGAGTTGTCCCCGATAATCTCATCCCTGCTGCTTCTGGGATTTGCAACTATGCTGTTGTTGTAAATGTAATATCCTACTCTCCTCCTTCATAGCTGTCAATTTTCTGAATTAGATTTATATTTTGACTATAAGTAGCACGATAATTATATTTGTAACACTATTTTACTTAGGATTTATATTAAATCTTTCAACTTAAAAAGGAGGACTTGTATGCTATCCTTTAAAAATCTTTTATGTATTCCCCTTATTTTAATCGTTTCCGTTTCATTTACATATGCGAAGGCGGAAAAGGGGGACAAGGTTGAACTTGCTCCATCTGCCGTGCTTGAAGTTGACATTCTGCAATCATTCGCTGATGATGATAAAACCGGCAGTGCGGAAATAGGAAGACTTGAAGCCGGTATAGAAGCTGCGGTCGGTGAAAAAGTGGAAGCCGGGCTTTTTGTTGAACTTGGAGATGAGGATGTAATCGGACTGCTGGAAACCTGGTTCACATTCAAGCCGGTAGAAGTTCTTTCTCTAACGGCAGGACAGTTGACTATGCCGTTTGGTGAATATGCAACGGAACTTCAAACAGACCCGCTTGTAATGTGCGGCTGTGAGATAGACAGTAGTAATGAAATTCCAGGCGCGGAAACTATCTTTCCCGGATTTATTGCAGGAGTTGAAATAGCCGGTTTTTCAGCCGCGGTTGGAGCCTATAACTCCTCCTATTCGGAACTCCTTGAAGCCTTTGCTATAAAAATGGGATACTCATTTAAAGAGATAATCTCTGCAGGAGTATCCACACGTTTTGAGACGGGTAAAAAAATTGATCTTGACGTCAATCTTACTCTCAGCCCATGGTCCTTTCTTGCCCTGGTTGGAGAGGTGTATACCGGTATCAACGATGAAGGAAGTGACAGTAAACCTCTTGGTATTCATAGTGAACTCGATATCATGCCGATAGATCCTCTTCTAATTGCTGTGCGTTTCGCCAGATTAGTAGATAACAGCAAAGAAGGTTCCGGGGGCATGCAGTTGGGCGGTTGTGTTAAATACTCGGTTAATGATCATATAACCTTTGGTTTAGAAGTAAACGGGAGTGCCGTTATCATTGATGGTGAAACAGGAAGCTTTGATAATCTGGGTGTCAGAATCGGTTGTGGTATTGAATAAAAAATTAACATTAGAGGTAATTGCAAAAATCTTGAAAATTGCTTAGAAGTGTCATTGCGAGGAGTGAAGCGACGAAGCAATCTCCTACATATCAACGAGTTAGAGATTGCTTTGCTACGCTCGCAATGACAATATCGCCTTAAATTATGACTTTTGCAATTACCTCATTATATTAATTTTTTTTGCGTGTGAGTAGCACCTATATTATTTTAGTGGCACGCAAGTCAATAAACTTTGTGAACATTCCATGTTAAATTTTTTCTATAAACGAAATAACTAAGGAGTAACAGTATGTTTAGAAGTATAAAATCATCTCAACTGACAGCTATCTCTTTCACTCTTTTAATAGTGCTCAGTATTTGTAGCTGTAGTAAGAAAAAGGAAGAAACAGTCGCTAAATCAACAGGCACTATTATTTTTACCGCTAATGGTGAAGATTTTGTCCGTCAGGGATTTGTTGATAAACAGGGATGGAATATTTCATTTGATAACCTGTTTGTGAATATTGTTGATCCGACTGCCTATATGCCTGCCGGTGAAAAATATGAAGCAAAACTTACCGGAAAATACTGGGTTGACCTTGCTCAGGGCGATGAAAATGCCGAGCCTGTAACTGTCGGCGAACTTAAAGATGTAAATGCCGCTAATTACCAGTCGCTTAAATTCAGTCTTAAGCGCAAATCATCCGGTGACTATCAGGGGTATACCATTATTATGATTGGTAAAGCTGTAAAAGATGGTAACACTATACCCTTTACCATTAAGCTTGATGAAGAAATGGATTATGATGGTAAAGAGGGGTATGTTGGTGATGAAATCAAAGGCGTGTTAAAACCGGATGAAACAGCATCTGTTGAAATGACCTTTCATTTTGACCATATCTTTGGTGATAAAGAGGCTTCTGAAGATGATCATATAAACACCGGATCAGTCGGCTTTGATTTCTTTAGTAAATTCAAAAAGGATGGGAAGGTAGAAGTTTCCCAATCGGAATTGAAATCGGAAAAAGAGTATAAGACCTTGATGAAAGCCGCCTGGACACTTGGCCATTTGGGTGAAGGACATTGCGAAGTATCAAATCAATCTTCTTCAGAGAGCATTAAGTAGTGACTGTCCGGAAACGTCATTGTCACTTCCGTTCTGAAGCTTATGGAATTCCAGTCACAGCAAAAAACGCTGTGACTGATTCTATTGTGTCTCTTGTGCTTTCCCGCATGCTTTTAGCGGGCGAAGTGCTCCGCAGGGGTGAATCCATGCCTTAAAACATCAAAAAAAGCTGGATTCCGGCCTAAAAACGTACCGGAATGACAGTAAATTGTAGTTTTCGGACAAGCACTAAGTAGTACTTGTCATTTTTATTTCTAAACGTCAGGAGCTGGTGATGGTATTAAGAAGAGTAGGTGTGTGTATAGCTCTTTTTATACTGATGGTAACGGCCTTAATCTTCGGGCATGGTACTAAATACGAAATTTTACAGAGTAATACAATTGGCATTAAGGCCATGTTTGATACCGGTGATCCAATGGCATCGGCGAAGGTGCTTATTTTCGCGCCTGATGAAACGAAGGCTGCCTCTACGGCAATAACCGACTCAAACGGGGTCTTTTACTTTACACCGGACAAAGCCGGAACCTGGGCAATGCAGGTTCGTGATAAAAGTGGTCATGGCATGCGCATAAATTTAGAGGTAAATGAGTCTATGGTATTGGCATCCGACCAAAAACTTTCAAATACTGTGAGCTATTTCCAGAAGATACTGATGGCGCTGTGTGTTATCTGGGGATGTATCGGCACAGCCCTTTACTTTAAGAAAAAAGTGGGAACATAATGCATATTTGTGACGGCATACTTAACCCGGAGATATGTATTGGCGGATATATTGCAGCGGGATGCTTATGTGCTGCTGTATTGTCTAAAACTGATCAAAAGGATATTCCTAAAATTGCAGTTATGAGCGCAGCCTTTTTTGTTTCATCACTTATTCATTTCAGGATAGGATTCAGTTCGGTACACCTCACTTTTCTTGGCCTTGTAGGTATAATTTTAGGAATTCACTCTCCGTTGGCTATAACCGTGGGCCTTTTTTTCCAGGCTGTTATGTTTCAACATGGAGGGATCTCAACATTAGGGGTGAATTCCTTTATTTTTTCAATCTCATCCTTGATCATTTATGGACTTTTTAACATTATTTCAAAAAAAGTAAAAAAGAATATACTTTTAAGTATTTCTGCTGGCGTGTTTACTGTTATCGGGATTTTTATAGCTGTTTTCGCTATCCTGCTCCTTATTTTTCTCTCAGGAGAAGAATTTGCCGGCTTTGCCTATATTTTCTCAATTTCCAACGGAGTGCTTGCTCTTGTTGAAGGCGTTGTGACATCTATTGCTATTCACTATATTCTTAAAACGAAGCCCCAAATGCTTGGGACCCTGTCTCAAATAAATTAAATCAAAAAGTACTTTACATGGTCCTGGAATACCAATCCAATATACAATCAGCTATGCATTCATGGGATGCCAGATGGAAGCTATTCGTGTTAGGTTCTTGTATTTTTACAGCCGCATCTATACAAAAAATATATAGTATAATTATTATTGTGTTACTATCAATAACCCTTGTTATACTTTCAAAAATTCCAATAAAAGAAAT
>CBDVBE010000262.1:0-9724 GCA_965372145.1 uncultured bacterium
GGAGACTGCGAAAAAACATTACCCTGAGGAACGGTCACAGACACTAAAACGTGCCCAGGAGGTTATATCAGGTCAGATGAAAACAGCGCAGGAAATCGCGCGCTTATTAGGTGAGACAACCGCAGAGACGAAAGTCCTTCTGGTAAAATTAATGTCGCTCTTTGAGAAAGAAACATAGATGAAAGTGTATTACGAGTGGGGGACAAATCAGATTCATAAACATGGCGAAGAACTGTGCGGCGACAGTATTATTATCAATCGTGACTCCGATTCTGTGATTATGGCCCTGTCCGACGGCCTGGGAAGCGGTGTTATAGCCAATATTCTCGCAACCTTGACAACTTGTATTGCAATGAAGCTGTTGGAAAATGATCTATCGCTTGACGAGGTCGTTCAGACATTAAGCGAAACATTACCGGTATGTAATGTTCGTAAACTTGCCTACAGTACTTTTGCTCTAACGAAATTATTCAGTGATGGAACAGCACGAGTGGTAGATTTTGATTCTCCCTCACCAATAATTTTACGTGGCCGGAAAGTGCAGCCTGTACTGTATCAGGAGCGGGTTATTGAAAATAAAAAGGTCCACGAGTCTTCCTTCAATCTGGAAATCGGCGATTGGATTGTATTCGTTTCAGATGGTGTACTTAATGCCGGTATTGGAGGGGTATACCCGCTTGGCTGGGGGTGGGAACAGGCCGCGCATTTCATGGAGGAAAAAACACATCCGGATATTTCCGCCCAGGATTTAGCTGACACTATTGCGCAAGCTGTTGACGAACTGTATGCCGGAACGGTTGGAGATGATGTAAGTATTATTGTATTCAAAGTCAGACGCAAGTTGGTAGCAACCGTGCTTACCGGTCCGCCGTTAGATAAAAACAGGGACGAAAAACAGGTAGTGAAGTTTATTGATCGACCGGGACTTCATATCGTCTGTGGAGGAACAACCGCGAAGATTGTATCCCTGTATCTGGGAAAACCGCTTGATGTTGATCTGCAGACCATAACCGATGACGTGCCGCCGGTTGCTCGAATTGAAGGTATTGATCTGGTCTCGGAAGGTATTCTTACCCTGACAAAAGTAAGTGATCTTCTTCAATCCGGTGTTCAAAAAAAAACAGTAAGATTTCAGGCAGATGGGGCGGCTAATTTATTACGGTTATTACTTGATGTTGACCATGTTCATTTTGTTGTTGGCCAGGCTGTCAATCCGGCTCACCAGAATCCGGAATTGCCCAAACATCTGAAAATTCGTCTCGGTGTAGTCCGTGAGATAGCGGATGAGCTTCGTAAGCGGGATAAAGAGGTAACCATTGAAATGATTTAGCAGTAGATCAAAGAGGAAAAAATGAAAGAAGATGATAAGGTTATTACCACTATTGTAAAACGATATGACGCAGATATCGGTATGCTTATTCCAATGCTGCAGGATTTACAGGAGGAATACGGCTACCTGCCGGCAGAGCAATTACGCCGTTTGTCAAAGAAACTAACCGTTCCGCTGACGCGTATCCATGGGGTCGCTACGTTTTATGCCTCCTTTCGCCTCGCTCCCAAGGGTGAACATGATGTTACGCTGTGTATGGGAACCGTGTGCTATCTTAAAGGAGCGCCGCAGATATTGGAGGCAATTTGTGAAGAGTTTCAGGTTGAAGCGGGCGGTACCACATCCGACAGACTGTTTTCTCTGCAGGCGGTAAACTGTGTCGGTGCGTGTGCCCTTGCCCCTGTGATGGTGGTTGATGGTAAATATTATGATGGCGTTACTCCAAAATCTGCATTGAAAACTATTCAAGGGCTTTCTTTGAAGGAGGAAGCAACTGTTGAAAAGGAGGCAGGGTAGTGAAGAAAGCTTCCCGGAAAATTATTGACAGCCCGGAAAAACTTGAAAGCTGGCGAAAAAAAATTGAAAAAAAGCAGAGCTCATCTGTCAAATCAGTAAGTGTTTGTATTGGTACCGGATGTGCAGCCCAGGGTTCAAGGAAGATATACGAGTTGTTTTGCGAAGCGGTAAAAGACTCAGGTTCAAAAGTTGAGATTAATACAAAATGCGTTGGTTGCCATGGTTTCTGTGAGCGTGGTCCAATCGTTGTTATACAGCCGGGTGAAATATTATATCAGAACGTTGAAGAACCGGATGTTGAAGAAATTTTCCGTGAGACTGTTCTTCAAGGTGCTATTATAGAACGGTTATTATATAAAGATCCTATCACCGATATTATAGCAAAAACACCGGAAGAGATACCTTTCTACAAATCTCAGCAGCGTATTGTGCTGATTAATAATGGTATAATAGAACCTACCAACATTGAGGATTACATAGCAGTTGGCGGTTACAATGCCCTGAGTAAATCCTTGTTCAGCATGAAACAGGATGAAGTCATTGAGGAAGTGAGCAAAGCCGGTCTTCGTGGCAGGGGAGGAGGAGGTTTTAATACCGCACGGAAATGGCGTTCCTGTCGAAATGCTCCGGGTACTCCTAAATATGTAATCTGCAATGGCGATGAGGGAGATCCCGGTGCTTTTATGGATCGCTCAATTATGGAAGGGAATCCGCATTCCGTTATAGAGGGAATGATTATTGGCGCCTATGCCATTGGCTCATCACAGGGATATATATATGTCCGTAATGAGTATCCGCTTGCCGTAGAACATCTTACAAAAGCACTGTCGCAGGCACGAGAGCATGGTTTCCTTGGTGAAAATATTTTAGGCAGTTCCTTCTCATTTGATATCAGGATCAATCGTGGCGGTGGGGCCTTTGTGTGCGGCGAATCTACCGCTTTGATGTCTTCTTTGGAAGGACGGACCGGAGAGCCGAGAGCAAAATATGTTCACACGGTAGAAAGCGGCCTTCAGGAGAAGCCCACGAATCTCAATAACGTAGAAACATGGGCAAATGTCCCGGCCATTATTAGTAAAGGCAGCGCATGGTTTGCATCGATTGGAACTGAAGGATCGAAAGGAACCAAGGTGTTCAGCCTGGTTGGAAATGTTGAAAACACCGGCCTTGTAGAGGTTCCGATGGGCATGACTCTTCGACAGATAATTTATGAAATCGGTGGAGGTGTTAAGAATGGCAAGAAGTTTAAGGCGGTACAAACCGGTGGCCCTTCCGGAGGATGTATCCCTGCAGAACACCTTGACACACCAGTAGATTTCGATGAGCTTACAAAACTTGGCTCTATGATGGGCTCCGGTGGTATGATCGTTATGGATGAAGATACCTGCATGGTAAATGTTGCAAAATACTTTGTTGAATTTCTGAAAAAAGAGTCATGTGGGAAATGCACCCCTTGTCGGGAGGGGGTTTCTCAAATGCTTTACATATTGGAACGTATTACCAAAGGAGAGGGAGAACTCGGCGATATTGAGAAGCTGAAGACGCTGGCGAAATTACTTGAGGGAACAGCTCTATGCGCTCTTGGAAAAACCGCTGCAAATCCTGTCCTTTCAACGGTTCGTTATTTTCAGGAAGAGTATGAAACCCATATAAAGGAACAGCGTTGCCCGGCAAAAGTTTGTAAAGGCCTCTTTTCATATAAGGTTGATCCTGAGCTTTGCAAGGCCTGTGGTATTTGTAAAAAAGCATGCCCGGTAGATGCCATTTCAGGTGAAAAGAAAGTGCCGCATGTGATAGATCAGGAAAAATGTACTAAATGTGGAAACTGCTTCGCTAAATGTCCATTTAACTCTGTTATTAAAGTATAGAGGGAGATTCAGTAGTGTATACGGTGTCTATAGATGGAATAAAAGTTACAGTTAAAGAAGGAGCAACAATTCTTGAGGCTGCGCAGAAAGCCGGCATCTGGATTCCAACTTTGTGCTGGCATCCCTCGATTTCAAATACAGCAACGTGTCGTATCTGTATGGTTGAACTCGACAGGGGAGACTGGAAACAACTGGTGACTTCGTGCAACTACCCGGTACGGAGAGACATTGTGGTATCCGTTTCCAGTAAAGAGGCTGTTGCTGCACGGCGCGGTGTTATGGAACTGCTGCTTGCGCGATCCCCGGACAGTGAAGAGTTAAAACAACTTGCGAAACGAATGGGGATTGATGAAACACCCTATCCGAAAGTTACCGAAAGCCAGCGTAATTGTATTTTATGCGGCCTTTGCACACGCGTGTGTGAGGAGGTTATCGGAAAGGCGGCTATTGGTTTTGCCGGGCGGGGAGTGGACCGGACAGTGGCGACACCATTTCGAATGGCATCTGAGGATTGTATTGCCTGTGGTGCCTGTGCCTATATTTGTCCGGTAGGTACTATAAAGATACGAATACATGAAGATACCGGTGAGGTGGAAATTTCACCGTTTAAATCAAGAGGAAAGCTTCTGGTTTGCGAGGAGTGTGGAGTTCGTATGGTTACCGAGCCGGTTGCCAAGAATATGTTTGAGAGGGTTAAAATTGACTGGGAAGAGTTCCGTATAAGAGCAAGACTCTGTCCCAAGTGTAGACGGAAAAAAAGTGCAAAAGCATTGGAATTATCAGGTGAACTGTAATTGTAATGGTACTGCCCGTTAACTCAAATAGATATATATAGATAATAATTTAATAATAGAGGTTTTGAAAGGAGTTTCGACATGTCGAAGATAATAGCTACTGCCGCAATAAGGGGCGCTCACCAGATTGTAAAGCAGGCAGAAGAAGCTCTGCAGGAAGCGATTGATAAAAAAGGCAAGGATGCTCCGGTTGCATACCCCAATACTGCCTATTATTTGCCGATTATGTTTCTTTTCCTCGGGCAGAAAGTGGAAAAGATAGGTGACTTGGAGGAGGCATTGCAGGAGGCAAAAAAGCTTCTCAGAGATATTCCAACGGATGAGTTATGGCTGCCCTATTTAGGGGATACCCTTGATTCCGGTGTTGCCACTCTTCTTGCCGAGGAGATTATAGAGTCCCTGAAATATGTAATGGGAACCGATGATGCCATGAAAGATAATATCTGGCTTGGATACACAGATGATGCCATTCTTCGTTTGCAGGGTATTAAACTGGTGGACGGCCGGATGCCGGGTTTTGCTGCAATCGTCGGTTGCACAAAAACGAATGAGGAAGCGGTAAAACTTGTTCGCGGATTGCAGGAAAGAAGCATCCTTGTATTTATGGCCGGTAATACGAATGGCAAGGCAATAGCTGAACAGCTCGCAGAGGAGCGTATACAGCTGGATTGGGATACGTTTCTTGTTCCTTATGGTAAAGAGATAACCGCGGCAATTCATGCACTTAATTTTGCAGCCAGATCGGCTATGACATTTGGTGGTGTTGAGCCGGGTGATATGAAGGCGGCGCGTGAAATTTTAATGTACAACAAAAACAGGGTTTTTGCATTTGTTATGGCTCTTGGTGCCGATGATGGTGTTGATAAAAAACAGCTTATTACCGATGAAAAATATGCTACTGCTGCCGGTGCGATTAGCTTTGGTTTCCCTGTTATCTCCGATGTTGATATTCCTGAGATTCGTCCGACAGGTATCTGTACTTATGAGCATGTTATCTCCGGTATTAAGATGGATGAGATTATCAGCCGCGCGATTGAGCTTCGCGGGCTTACTATAAAAATTGAAAAGATCCCCATCCCGGTACCGTTTGGCGCTGGATTTGAAGGTGAGAGGGTCAGGAAAGAAGATATGTTTGTTCAGTTTGGCGGCAAGTATACCGATGGTTTTGAACTTCTTAGAATGAAGCAGGTTAATGAAGTTGAAGACGGCAAAATCGAAGTAATAGGCCCTGAAGTTGATGATATGAAAGAGGGAGAAGCATATCCACTCGGTATCTATATTGAAGTTGCCGGACGTAAATTTCAGGAAGATTTTGAATCGGTTCTCGAGCGAAGAGTTCATGAGTTTATCTCATGCGCAAACGGTATTTTCCATATGGGACAGCGGTCTATTATATGGGTGAGAATAAGTAAGCAGGCGCATGAAAAAGGTTTTAAGATCAAGGACTTCGGCGAGATCCTTGTTGCCAAGATACATAGTGATTTTTCAACAATTGTTGACAGGGTGCAGGTTAAAATATACACGGATCCGGATAAGGCAAAGGAGTTACTTGAGACTGCCAAAGCTGTTTATCATGAGAGGGATGACAGGATCGGCGGCATGACCGATGAAGATGTCGATGATTTTTACTCATGTACATTATGTCAATCGTATGCACCTGACCACGTGTGTATTGTGACACCTCAGAGGCTTGGTTTGTGTGGCGCTTATACATGGCTGGATTGTAAAGCCTCCTATCAGATAGATAAACATGGCCCTAATGAACCTGTTGCTAAAGGAGAGTGTCTCGATCCGGTAAAAGGCCAATGGAAGAATATTAATGACTATGTTGAATTGAAATCAAATGGAAATCTGAAGAAATTTAATGCTTACTCTATCATGGAAGAACCAATGACATCCTGCGGCTGTTTTGAATGCATTGCCGCTATTATTCCGGAAGCAAACGGTGTTATGATTGTTGACCGGGATTTTGCGGGAATGACTCCATGCGGGATGAAATTTTCAACACTGGCAGGTCAGATCGGCGGTGGTACTCAGACACCCGGATTTACCGGCATAGGAAAAATGTATATTAGCAGTCCTAAATTTTTATTCGGTGAAGGTGGACATAAAAGAATCGTCTGGATGCCGAAACAGTTAAAAGAAGAAATTGGAGAAAGATTGAAAGCACAGCTTGAAAAAGATGGGTTGTCGGATCTGTTTGACAAGATTGCAACGGAGGAAAATGCGGAAGATCCTGAAAAACTGATGGAGTATCTCCAGGAAGTCGGGCACCCTGTTTTTGAAATGGATCCGTTGTTTTAATTTTGGATTTCTGATTTTAGATTTGAAAATAAATATCTTAAAGATTGTATTAATAATGAGGAGGAATGTATGGCATTAACGGGCATGCAGATCTATAAAAGTTTACCAAAAACTAATTGTAAAGAGTGTGGATTCCCGACCTGTATGGCATTCGCAATGCAGGTTGCAGCAAAGCAGAAGGCATTAACAGACTGTACGCAGCTCTCTGAAGATGCCCAGTCAGAACTTTCCGACGCATCAGCTCCTCCGATGAAAATGGTAAAGATCGGCCCTGAGGGAAAACAGTTTGAACTCGGTCAGGAAACAGTCATGTTCCGACATGAAGAGAAGTTTCATCACCCCAGCGGTATTGCGATTCGTATTCCCGCATCACTCTCAAATGATGATGCCGCAGTGATCGTTGAACGGATAAACAATTCAGTGTTTGAAAGAGTTGGCGATAAACTCAAAGTTGAATTCAGTGCTGTTGAAATCGAGGGATGTGATGATCCGGCCGGCCGCGCAAAGCTTGTTGCGGAAAAAAGCAATGTACCGCTTATACTCGTTGGAAACAGCGTTGATAAGATGAAAGCTGCGGTAGACGCTGTTGCGGGTGAAAAACCTCTTATTTATAAAGCGGATGCCTCTACTATTGAGGGATTTGCTGATATAGCGGCTGCTGCAAAACTGCCGCTTGCTGTTAGCGGAGAAAGTGTCCAGCAGCTTGCTGATTTGACACAAACAGCAAAAGAAAAGGGTGTTGAAGAGATGGTGCTTGCTTTTAAAGGAACGGATGTCGGTGAGACATTACGCTCATTGACCATTGCCCGACGTGCGGCGTTACGGAAAAACTTCAGGGCATTAGGCTATCCCGCAATGGTGGAGGTTGATTCAGATTCTCCGGAAGCTGAAACTTTGCTTGCAAGTACATTTGCAGCAAAGTACGCAGGGATCGTATTAATTAATGGTAAAGAACCGTGGGAACTTTTACCGATCATGGCAACTGTGCAAAATATATATACTGATCCACAAGTTCCAAACATGGTTGAGGCAAAGCTTTATGAAGTCGGCAGTCCCAATGAAAATTCTCCTGTAATGTTTACCACCAATTTTTCTCTCACCTATTTCAGTGTAGTAGGTGAAGTTGAAAGAAGTAAGATCCCTTCCTATATCTGTGTCGTTGATACTGAAGGTTTAGGAGTTCTGAATGCCTATGCGGGTGATAAAATCTCTGCTGAAAAGGTTGTAAAAACAATTGCTGAGCAGAAAGTCGCTGATAAAGTAAAGCATCGTAAGCTGATTATTCCGGGGCTTTTACCAATTTTCAGAGCGGAAATAGAAGATACATCCGAATGGAAAGAGGTTATCATAGGGCCTGAGAATGCAAGTAAGATTCCCGGGTTTTTGAATGAAGGCTGGAAATAACTAGAACTTTGTTGCATCTCAAAGACGCAAAGGACGCAGAGGAAAAAATTTGCGCACTTTGCGTCTTTGAGGTGAGAAATAATTACCTATGTCCGAGTGTACCGTTACTTTTAAATCACACAATAAAAGAGTTACTGTCAACGAGGGAACAACCCTGCTTGAGGCTGCCGCGAAAGCTGATATAGTTATCAACAATGTATGTGGAGGGGATGGCATTTGCGGCCGATGCAAAATGATTATCAGAGATGGAAAAGTCTCGGGCGGTACGTCTGCCAAGCTTACCCGTGATGAAATTAAAGAGGGTGTTGTTTTATCCTGCCTCACCATTATTGAGAGTGATTGCATCGTCGATATCCCTGAAGAAACGCTCGTGCAAATAGGGAAAGCGGGCAGGGAGGATACTGAGCGTTTTCGTGATTTCGGTGACATTCTCGGCAGGGGAACTTGTACGCCGAATCCTCTGGTTCGAAAGATTTACCTGGATTTAGAAGAGCCGTCGTTATCGAAGAATATACCGGATCATCAGAGAGTCTGTACTGAGGTAAAAAGAAAACTGGATGTCTCAGCAACACAAACCGGCCTGAAAATTATTAAATCGTTACCGAAAATACTCAGGGAACATAACTATCAAGTTACTGCCGCTGTTGGCATGCGAACGAACTTTGCTGAGGTAATGTATATAGAAGGCGGCAATACTGAAGATAAGAATTACCTGGCTATTGTTGACATGGGGACAACAACGGTAGTGGCCCATCTGGTTGACGGTACTACCCTTAAGACCTTAGATGCACAGGCATGTTTCAATTCACAGGGTATTTATGGACGAGAGGTTACCGGGAGATTGATATCGGCGGAAAAGAAGGGCATAGAGCATTTGCAAAGACCGCTTGTTAATGATATCAATCAACTCGTTCAGGATCTTGCCGAAAATAATGATATTACTATCACTGATATTACCGCAATCGTTTGCGCCGGTAATACGGCAATGGGACATTTCTTACTGGGCCTTCCTGTTGAGCATATACGCAGGACTCCCTATATCGCAACATCGGTTGAACCACCACCGCTACGAGCTGCTGAGGTGGGAATCAAAATAAATCCGCGTGGATTGCTCTATTCACTTCCGGGAATCAGCGGATGGGTAGGAAGCGATTTAACTGCCGGAATCTTTGCTACCGGCATGCATGAAAGTAGTGACATTTCATTGTTGGTTGATATTGGTACGAACGGCGAAGTGATTATTGGAAATAATGAATGGCTTATGGCATGTTCAGCTTCAGCAGGACCGGCACTTGAAGGTGCAAGTGTCGAATGCGGTATGCGGGCGGAAAAAGGAGCTATTGAAAAGGTCTATGCACAGGATGGTATCATTCAAATCGAGACAATAGGAAATGGTGAACCCAGGGGAATATGCGGTTCAGGCATTATTGACCTGCTCAGTGTCCTTTTACAGGAAGAGATAGTAAATCGTTCAGGGAAATTTATTGAGAAGGGTTCCAAGCGAATCA